>NZ_JBHYTK010000156.1:0-19010 GCF_042749255.1 Streptomyces sp. NPDC059524
CCCCTGAAATGCATGGCGCTTCGCGCCGCATTTCCCCGATGCGTCAGCGCTCGATGGAGATGGCGCACGAAGTGCGCATCTCCAGGGGCGCGGGGAACTGCGCGACCAGCCCCACCGGCCGGCAGTCCGGGTCGGACGTCAGGTGGCAGGGCGGGTCCGGTCAGCCGCCGTACACGTCGCGGCAGATCGCCGACTGGGGGCTGTCCGGGCCCCAGCCGCCGTAGCGGCGGCCCAGGGCGCAGACGTCGGTCTGGGCCGGGGGCTTCGGGGCGGGCGGGGGCTCGGCCTCGGCGCGCGGCGCGGGTACGCGCGGGGCGGGCTGCTCCGGGGGAGGGGCGGCGTGCCGGGCGGAGGGAGGGGACGGCGCGGAGTGCGGCTTCGACGGGTGCGGTGAGGCGCCGGTGCGCCGCATGCCGTCGCCCGCCGGGGTCTGGGTGATCGGCCGGTCGGCCCGGCCGTCCGGGCGGGGTTGTGGCGCGGTCACCGACGGGGACGCGGGCCGGTCCGGGACATCGGGTGTGGACACACTCATGCAGCCGGAGGAGGCCGCGGCGGAGACGGCCGCGGCCGCCGTGAGGAGGAGCGAGGCGGGAGTGATCTTTCTGGGCACCCGCGCCACTCTGCTGGACGCCGGGACGCGGACGGAACCGTGGACGCCGAGGATGCCCCGCACGGGTGACGCGGAGGGCGCGGAGGTGCCGCGAGCGCGCGGCCCGGAGCAGCTCAGGAGGTCCGGCGCGGATCCGGCCCGCCGAGCATGCCGTGCAGCAACTCGCCGTAGCCTTCGCGCAGTTCCGCCAGGCTCGGCACCGACGCGTGGAACGTGCCCGCGACGCAGCAGAACATGATCCCCTCCGTCCACGCGACGAGGGACAGCGTGTGCCGCGCGGGATCCGGCGAGCCCGCGGCACGCAGCAGCTCGGTCAGCGGCCCGCGGAACTGGCGGCCGGTCTCGTCGAAGAACGTGCGCAGCTCCGGACGCCGTGTCGCCTCCAGGGCCAACTCGTAGCGACAGACGAGCAGTTGCGGATTCCGGGTCAGATAGCGGTGCAGGGCCAGCGCCATGCCGTCCACGAGGGCGGGCAGGCCGCCCGCCGGTGAGGGCAGCTCGTCGATCGCCAGGACCTGGGCCTCGCGCTCCGCCAGCCGGCGCAGCGTCACCTCCAGGAGGGCGAGCCGGGTGCGGGCGTGGTTCGACGTCGACCCCTGCGGCAGCCCCGCCGTCTCGTCGACGGCCCGGTGCGTCAGACCCCGCATGCCGCGTTCGGCGAGCAGGACCAGGGCGGCGTCGGCGATGAGGTCGGCGCGGGACGGCCGCGCGGCGGACGGTTCGGCGGGGGCGGGGCGGTTCATGGTCGGCAATCTATCGCGATGACTACACCTGTAGTCGAACGCACTACAGGTGTAGTACGGTCGGGCGGAGGGCTCACTACAGATGTAGTGGGCGTGAGCTTCTGGCTTCTGTTCTTCTGTCGCACGGGGAGGCGTCATGACATCGGCCGAGGACACCGCCGTGGTGGTCGGCGGCGGGATCGGCGGGCTCACCGCCGCCCTGGCCCTCCATCTGAGCGGCCGGCGCGTGACCGTGCTGGAGCGCGCCGAGGAGCTGAAGCCGGTGGGCGCGGGCATCGCCCTCGCGCCCAACGCCCTGCGCGCCCTGGACGTGGTCGGCCTCGGGGACGAGATCCGCGACCTGGCCGCGTGGACGGGCGCGGGCGGACTCATGACGCCGGGCGGCCGCTGGCTGTCCCGCTCCGACGCGCGGCGCGCGGAAGAACGCTTCGGCGGTCCGCTGGTGCTGCTGCACCGCGCCACCCTCATCGACAAACTCGCCTCCCGCCTTCCGCACGGCACGGTGCGCACCGGCCGCGCCGCCCGCCTCACCGACCCCGGCGATCCGGCCGATCCGGGCCGCCCGGCGCGGGTGACCGCGGACGGGGAGGAGTTCGCGGCCGGCCTCGTCGTCGGCGCCGCCGGGGTCCGCTCCGCCGTGCGCGGCGCGCTCTTCCCCGGGCACCCCGGGGTCACGTACGCCGGATTCACCACCTGGCGCGTCCTCGTGCCCGCGCTCGACCGGCCCTTCGTCCAGCACGAGAGCTGGGGGCCGGGCCGGCTCTGGGGCACGCATCCCTTCGCCGACGGCACCGTCTACGCGTACGCCGCGGCCATGACCCCGGCCGGAGGCCGGGCGCCCGGCGGTGACGAGAAGGCCGAACTGCTGCGCCGGTTCGGCGACTGGCACGATCCGATTCCCGCGATCCTGGACGCGGCCGAACCCGACCGGGTGCTGCGGCACGACGTCCACCACATCACCGAGCCGCTGTCCGCCCTCCACCGCGGCCGGGTCGCCCTCCTCGGCGACGCCGCGCACGCCATGGCGCCCACGCTCGGCCAGGGCGGCAACCAGGCCATCGAGGACGCCGTCGTCCTCGCCCACCACGCGGCCCCCGGCCGCGCCACGGACCTGGCCGGCTACACGGCGGCCCGCCTCGCCCGCACGAGCGGGATCGTCCGCAGGTCGGCGGCCATCAGCCGGTTCAACATGATGCGCAACCGGCCCGGGATCGCCGTGCGCAACGCGGCGATCCGCGCCGTCGGCGCCCTCGGGCCCGCGCTGCTGCTGCGCGGCATGGACGGCATCGCCGACTGGCGGCCCCCGCAGACCGCCCCGTACCCGGACGGGCGCCGGGAGCGGGTCTGACCTGGCGCGTCTATGCTGCCCGCAGGGAGTCCGGGCCACCATGGGCCCGGGCGAGCGGGGACAAGGGAGCGCGGGCACGTGAAGGTCGGCTGCATCGGACTCGGGGACATCGCGCAGAAGGCGTACCTGCCGGTACTCGGCGCCCAGCCCGGGATCGAGCTGCATCTGCAGACCCGGACGCCCGCCACCCTCGACCGCGTCGCGGACACGCTGCGGCTCCCGCCCGAGCAGCGGCACGCGGACCTCGACGCGCTGCTCGCGCAGGGGCTCGACGCCGCGTTCGTGCACGCCCCGACCTCGGTGCACCCCGAGATCGTCACGCGGCTCCTCGACGCCGGTGTCCCCACGTACGTGGACAAGCCGCTCGCCTACGAACTCGCCGACTCCGAGCGGCTCGTGCGGCTCGCGGAGGAGCGCGGGGTCGGACTCGCCGTCGGCTTCAACCGGCGCTACGCCCCCGGATACACGCAGTGCGCCGACCATCCGCGCGAGCTGATCCTCATGCAGAAGAACCGGGTCGGGCTGCCCGAGGAGCCCCGGGCGATGATCCTCGACGACTTCATCCACGTCGTCGACACACTGCGCTTCCTCGTGCCGGGCGTCGTCGACGACATCACGGTACGGGCGCGGGTCGTGGACGGGCTGCTCCACCACGTCGTGCTGCAGCTCGCCGGGGACGGGTTCACCGCCCTCGGGGTCATGAACCGGCTCAGCGGCTCGGCCGAGGAGATCCTCGAGGTGTCCGGCGAGGACAGCAAGCGGCAGGTGCTGAACCTTGCGGAGGTCATCGACCACAAGGGGCAGCCGACGGTTCGGCGGCGGGGGGACTGGGTGCCCGTGGCCCGTCAGCGGGGCATCGAGCAGGCCGTGGTGGCGTTCCTCGACGGGGTGCGCGGTGGGCATGTCGTGAGTGCGCGGGACGCGCTGGCCACGCATGAGCTGTGCGAGCGGGTCGTCATGGAGGTCAGCCGCATCGGGCGGTGAGGCCTGCGGTCTCGTCGTCCGCTGCGGGCCGTTGGGGCTGGTCGCGCAGTTCCCGGCGCTCCTTGGCCGCATCGGGCGGTGAGCCTTGCCGCCTCGTCGCGGGCCGCGGGCCGGTGGGGCTTCTCGCGCAGTTCCCCGCGCCCCTGGACGGCACACTTCATGCGCCCCAGGGGCCCCGGAGTTCCCGGCGGCTTCAGCGAACGGCGCCGGGGACTCCGGGGCGGGTCGACGGGGACGCCGAGGGGCGCCGCGACCTGCGGAGCAGTTCCGCCGCGCCGAGGGCGACCAGCACCGCGACGGCGCCGTGCACCGGCCAGTCCCCGAACCGCACGTACAGCGTCGTACCTTGAGCCGTCGGCACGTCGAAGACGCGGGCCGCGCTCGCCGATGTCCCCAGCCACGCGCCCGCCCGCGCCCCGTCGGGCCCGTACACCGCCGACACCCCGGTCAGCGTCGCGTGCACCATCGGGCGCCCGGTCTCCGCCGCCCGCACCGCTGCCAGGGACGCGTGCTGCTCCGGTGCCCAACTGCGCTGGAACGACGACGTCGACGACTGGGCGAGCAGTACCTGTGCCCCGTCCTGCGTCAGCTTCCGCGTCATGTCGGGGAACGCGGACTCGAAGCAGACCAGGGGCCCGACCCGCAGGGCGCCGCCACCGTTCCCGTTCCGCACGTCCATGACGACCTGCCGGGTGCCCCGCATGCGGTCCTCGCCCGCCGCCCTGCCCACGGACGTGGCCCAGCCCAGCAGCCCGCGCGCCGGCACGTACTCGCCGAACGGGACGAGCCGCATCTTGTCGTAGCGTGCGCCGGTCGGCCCGTCGGGCCCGATCAGCACCGAGCTCTTGTAGATGCCCTGGGCCCCTGAGCCGTCCGACGCGGGGCGCCGCGCGTCCACGTTGACCAGCACGTCCGCGCCCACCGCCCGGGACAGCGCCGCGATCCGGCGGGCCAGGTCGGGGCGTTCGGTCAGGTCGTAGCCGACGCTGCTCTCGCCCCACACGACCAGGTCGACGTCCCGTCCGATCAGCTCCCGGGTCAGCGCCTCCTCGCGGTCGAAGCGGCGCTCCGCGCTCGCGTCCCCGGTCACCGTCCCGGCCTGCACCACCGCGATCCGTGTCCGCCCGTCCGTCTCGGGGCGCGGCGCCCAGGCCCACGCGACCCCCGTCACGGTGATGGTCGCGACGAGCCCCGCCACGGCCGGCGTACGCGCCTCACGGGCCACGAGCAGCACCACGATCGCCGTGTTCACCGTGACCACCAGCAGGCTCACCAGCCACACCCCGCCCACGGACGCGAGCCGCAGCGCGGGCACCACCTGCCACTGGCTGGACCCGAGCAGGCCCCACGGCCCGCCCAACCCCTCCCAGGAGCGCACCAGTTCCACCATCAGCCAGCCCGAGGGAACGGCGACGAGCGCGGCCGCCGCCTGCCCCGGCGTGGGCGTCCCGTGCAGCAGCCGCCGCAGCAGCAGCCCCCACGGCGCCCACAAGGCGCCGAGCAGCGCCGCGATGACGACCGTGAACACGTGCAGACTCGGCAGCAGCCAGTGGTGCACGGCGAGCATGAACCCGAGGCCGCCGAGCCAGCCGTCCAGGGCGGCCCGGCGCGGTGTGTCCGCCGAGCGCGCCAGCAGCATCCACGGCACGAGCGCGACGTAGGCGAACCACCACAACGACGGCGCGGGGAACGCCAGCGCCGGCAGCGCGCCCGCCCCGGCCGCCGCCCCGCCCCGCCACCAGGGCGACACGTCGAGCCGCCGCCGCCAACCCACCATGGGCCGCGCCTCCCGTCCTCGTACGAGACCTGCAGAGGTCCCTTCAGTGTGCGCGCCCCGGGCGATCAACGACAGTGGGCCCCGGCGGCGCGGGTCAGGAGCCGCCCGGGGCGCTCGCCGCGCGCTCCGGCAGGCGGCGCCACTTCTCGTGCACGGTGACCCGGTGCAGACGCCAGCCGGCGTGCGTCCTGACCAGGCCGAACGCGTAGCGGCCGCCACACTCGAAGTCCGGGGCCGTGCCGTCGCCGGGGAACCGCATCGGGTTGATGTAGTCGGCCTGGACCAGCGCCTCGTCGCCCACGTCGCGGTCGAGCCGGCCGAACCGCACCCGGCGGTTGACGATCAGATGCTGCCGTATCGGGAACAGCTCCATCGTCTCGGAAAGCCAGCGCGCGATCTCCTCCGCACTGCCCTCCACGCCGCCCGCCGTGCGGTAGTCGGCGCGGCCGCCGGGAGCGAACAGGGCGCGGTACGCCGCCCAGTCGCCGTCGTCCACGGCCACCGCGTAGTCGGTCACCAGCTCGTCGACGGCGAGCCGGTCGAGGACGGTCGCGAGTTCCACACGCTGCGTCATCGGATCAGTGTCGAGTGTGCGGTGCGCGGATCCAAGAGGCGTGCGCCGACCGGACGTTGAGGCGTGGCACTTTTGCGACAGCGGGTCCGTTACGGTGGCCCGCATGTCAGCTGAATTGAACACGACGGCATCCGCGGCGGTCACCGGACCGGTCACCGCCGACGACGTCGCCCAGGCCGTGCGGCTCGCCGTGACCACACTGCGCCCCGCCGCCGCGGCCGACTGGGACGCCCCCGCGGGCCCTCTCACCTGGACCTGCTGGGAGACCGGCGAACACCTCGCCGACGACCTCTTCTTCTACGCCGCGGGCATCGGCTCCCTGAGCCCGAGAACCGAACCCGGCGATCCCTACGGCGGCGACCGGCGCCGCCCCGAGGGTCCGTTGAACACCGTCACGGCCGACCGCGAGGGCGGAGCCGAGGCCATGTTCCGCACACTGGAGGACTGCGGCGGGCTGCTCGTCGCCGTGGTGCGGGCCACGCCGCCGACTGCCCGCGGCCACCACGTGTTCGGCGTCAGCGACCCCGAGGGCTTCGCCGCGATGGGCGTCGTCGAGACCCTCGTGCACACCCACGACCTCGCGCTCGGCCTGGGAGTCCCCTTCGAGGCGCCCGCGGACCTGTGCGCCCGCTCGCTGCGCCGCCTCTTCCCCGACGTGCCGCGGGACACCCCGCCCTGGCCGACCCTGCTGTGGGCGACGGGCCGCGGCGACCTGCCCGGTCACGCGCGCCGGACCTCGTGGCGCTGGTACGGTGCGCCCGGCGCGACGTGATCATCGTCCTGAGGGACCGCACCCCGTCCGGGAGGACTCCTTGACCCGCCCCCGCACCCTCGTCACCGGCGGCAGCCGCGGCATCGGCGCCGCCACCGCGCTGCGCCTCGCGCACGACGGCCACGACATCGCGCTGTCCTACGTCAGCGACAAGGACGCGGCCGAACGCACTGCGGACGCCGTGCGCGACGCCGGCGCCCGCTGTGTCGTCGCCCGGGCCGACACCTCCCGGGAGGCCGACGTCGAGCGCCTCTTCGACCTCGCGCAGGCCGAACTCGGCGCGCTCACCGGCCTGGTGAACAACGCGGGCGTCACCGCCCCGCTCGGCCCGCTCGCCGACACCAGCACCGACGACCTGCGCCGCGTCGTCGACGTGAACGTGCTCGGAGTCCTGCTCTGCTGCCGCCGCGCCGCCCGCGACATGGGCGCCGCCGGCGAAGGCGCCATCGTGAACGTGTCCTCGGCCGCCGCCACCCTCGGCAGCCCCGGCGACTACGTCCACTACGCCGCCTCGAAGGCCGCCGTCGACACCATCACCCTGGGCCTCGCCAAGGAGCTCGGGCCGCTCGGCGTACGGGTCAACGCGGTGGCGCCCGGCATCATCGACACGGAGATCCACGCGGCGAGCGGCGACCCCGGCCGGGCCGCGGCCGCGGCGCCCGGCATCCCGCTGCGTCGGCCCGGCACGGCGGAGGAGGTCGCGGCGGCGATCGCCTGGCTGCTCTCGCCCAGCGCGGCGTACACGACGGGCACGGTGCTCAGGGTGGCCGGCGGGCGCTGACCCGCACGGCGCGGGCGCTGGCCCGGTCAGGCGGCCTCCGGGACCTCCGACCGGGTCGCTTCCGCCCACTCGGTGACCAGCAGCGCGTACTGCGCCCGCTGCTCCGCGGTCAGGCGGCCCCCCGCCCGCAGCCACAGGCTGCGGATCTGCTCGTTCACCTCGTCGGCGGACCGCGAGGGACGGGAAATGACAGGCGGCATGTGCCAAGGCTACGTGCGCGCTGCCCGGTTGGGAACCCTGAGCGAGCGTTCGAGTGCGCCAAGTGATCGAATGTGAGCGGGAGTTGACGGTTCGGGGTGCACGTGGCGGCCGGCCCGCCGCGCCGGCACTCCGCAGGTCACGGCCGTCGTGCCCTCGTAGGGTGGAAGCGCACGCGACGGTCGTCCCGAGCCGTCGACTCCCGTGGAGGACGTCATGCCCGAGACCGAGCCCGCCGGTGACGACCGGGGCGCGCTCATGAGCACCGTCTTCGGCCACATGGCCGCCCAGGCCCTCGCCGCCGCCGTACGCCTCGACGTCGCCGACCGGCTCGGCGACCACCCCCGGGACGCCGCCGACGTCGCCGCGGACCTGGGCACCGACCCCGACGGCACCCGCCGGCTGCTCCGGGCCCTCGCCGCCTCCGGACTGGCCACCGAGTCCCGGCCCGGCGCCTTCGCCCTGACCGCCCGAGGGGCCCTGCTGCGCACCGACCGCGCGGACTCCATGGCCGATTTCGTCCGGATGTTTCTGGACCCGGCGATGATCGGCGCCTGGGCCCGGCTCGACGAGAGCGTCCGCACCGGCGGGCCCGTCTTCGCCGACCTGTTCGGCACGGACTTCTTCGGCCACCTCGCCGCGCACCCGGAGCTGTCCCGGGCGTTCAACGCGTCGATGCGTCAGGGCGGCCGTGCCGCGGCCGCGCTGCTGCCCGCGGTGCTCGACCTGTCCGGCGCCCGCTCGGTCACCGACGTGGGCGGCGGCGACGGCGCCGTGCTCGCCGCCGTCCTGTCCGCGTACCCGGGGCTGCGTGGCGTCCTGTTCGAGACGCCGATGGCCGCCGCCGACGCGGGGCCGGTCCTTGAAGCGGCCGGAGTCACCGACCGCTGCACCGTCGTGACCGGCGACTTCTTCGCCTCCGTGCCCGCCGGATCGGACGTCTACCTGCTCAAGGGCGTCGTCCACGACTGGGACGACGACCGGGCCGCCACGCTTCTCGGCCACGTCCGCGCGGTGCTGCCGGCCCACGGCCGGATCCTGGTCGTCGAGGTCGTGCTTCCGGACACCGTCGACGGGACACAGCCGCCCATGATGTATCTCGGCGACCTGAACATGCTGGTCAACGTGGGCGGGCGCGAGCGCACCGAGGCGGAGTTCCGGGCGCTGTGCGCGCGGGCGGGGCTCGCCGTGACGCGGCTGACGCGGCTGCCGGAACCGGTGGGGCTCTCGGTGATCGAGGCGGTCCGGGCCGTCCAGACCGTCCAGGCCTGAGGTCAGCCCGCCGACTCGGCCGCGTGCGGGCTCAGGACGCCCAGCGACACGAGGACGAACAGGGCGATGCCGAGCGCGATCCGGTAGTAGACGAACGGCATGAAGCTCTTCGTCGAGATGAACTTCATCAGCCAGGCGATGATCGCGTAGCCGACGCCGAACGCGATGACCGTGGCGAAGATCGTCGGCCCCCACGAGACGTGGCCGCCCTCCGTCGCGTCCTTCAGCTCGAAGACGCCCGAGGCGAGCACCGCGGGGATGGCCAGCAGGAACGAGTAGCGGGCCGCCGACTCGCGCGTGTAGCCGAGGAAGAGGCCGCCGCTGATGGTCGCGCCGGACCGAGAGACGCCCGGGATCAGCGCCATCGCCTGGCACAGGCCGTAGATCAGGCCGTCCTTGACCGACAGGTCCTTGAGCTCCTTGCGCGAGCGCACGGCGCGGTGCCGGCCGCCCAGCTCGTCACGCGCCGCGAGCCGGTCCGCGATGCCGAGGACGACGCCGAGCACGATCAGCGTCGTCGCCGTCAGACGCAGATCACGGAACGGGCCCTCGATCTGGTCCTTGAACGCGAGGCCCAGCACGCCGATGGGTATGGAGCCGACGATCACCAGCCAGCCCATCTGGGCGTCGTGGTCGCCGCGCAGCGTCTTGTCGGTGAGCGACCTGAACCACGCCGAGATGATCCGCGCGATGTCCTTGCGGAAGTAGATCACCACCGCGGTCTCGGTGCCGAGCTGGGTGATCGCCGTGAAGGCCGCCCCCGGGTCGTGCCAGCCGGCGAACGCGGCGGTGAGCCGCAGATGGGCGCTCGACGAGATCGGCAGGAACTCTGTCAGCCCCTGGACGAGTCCGAGAATGAATGATTCGAACCAAGACATGGAGGAGAGACGCGATCCAGGTGACGGGACGGAAGACCGGTTCCCGCGAACGCGGTCCGGGCAGGGCGAGGCGCACCCGCATGGGTCGCGGGCGAACGCGGGGGCAGCGTAGCGCCCGAAAATGACGGGCCTCCCACGGGGTCGCGTCCCCCGTGCGCGGACCCGCCCCGAGTGTCCGGAATGTACCGGCGGCGGCGCGGGCGCGCGGTCAGGCGGCCTCGGGGCCCGACGTCGTCCAGCCCGGCGCCTGCGGGTGGGCCCGCAGGTCCTCGTGGCGCACCGCCTCGCCGCACTCGGCGCAGGTCACGACGGGCCGCAGGTCGTGACCGCAGCCGTGCTCGATCACCATCGGGCGGTCGTCGCGCAGATGGCGGTCGCCCCAGGCCATGAGCGTCATCAGCACCGGCTCGAGCTCCAGGCCGGCCTGGGTCGGGCGGTACTCGAAGCGCTGCGGCCGCTCCTGGTAGGCGACCTTCTCCAGGATCCCGGCCTCGACGAGCCGCTTGAGGCGGGCGGCCAGGATGTCGCGCGGCGCCCCGATGTTCCGGACGAGCCGGTCGAAGCGGCCGTTGCCCAGGCACACCTCGCGGAGCACGAGCAGGGAGTGCTTCTCGCCGACCACGGCCAGGGTGTCGGCGATCGAGCAGGGGCGCGGGTCCTTGGCGGCAGCTGGCATGCGGCCAGTGTAGGGGCCGCCGCAATGGAGGGTTTGATTTCCCAACTCGCAGCGCTATGGTGAGTCCGGATTTCCTACTCACGCGTAACCGCACACGCCCCGGAGGCCCGAGCCATGCGTGACGCCGTCATCGTCGAAGCCGTACGCACCCCGATCGGAAAGGGCAGGCCGAGCGGCGCGCTCGCCCACGTCCACCCCGTCGAACTCCTCGCCCACACCCTGCGCGCCCTCGTCGACCGGACCGGGATCGACCCCGCGCTCGTCGACGACGTCATCGGCGGCACCGTCGACCAGGTCGCCGAGCAGGCCATGAACACCACCCGCTACGCCGTCCTGTCCGCCGGCTTCCCCGAGACCGTGCCCGCCACCACGGTCGACCGGCAGTGCGGCTCCTCCCAGCAGGCGGTCCACTTCGCCGCGCAAGGCGTCCTGTCCGGCGCCTACGACCTCGCGATCGCCTGCGGCGTCGAGTCGATGAGCCGCGTCCCCATGTGGTCGAACGTGCCGGAAGGGGCCGACCCCTTCGGCCCGGGGGTCGCCGCGCGCTACCCGGAGGGCCTCGTGCCACAGGGCATCAGCGCCGAGCTGATCGCCGCGAAGTGGGGGCTGTCCAGGGAGCGGATGGACGCGTACGCCGTCGCGTCGCACGCCAAGGCCGCAGCCGCCCGGGACGCCGGACTGTTCGACGCCGAGGTCGCCCCGCTCGACGGCGTCACACGCGACGAGTCCGTGCGTCCCGGCACCTCGCTCGACGTCCTCGGCGGACTCAAGCCCGCCTACTACGACCCCGCGTTCGAGGAGCGGTTCCCCCAGATCACCTGGGACGTGACCGCGGGCAACGCCAGCCCGGTCAACGACGGCGCCGCCGCCCTGCTGATCACCACCAGCGAGCACGCGGCCCGGCTCGGCCTGCGCCCGCTGGCCCGGCTGCACTCCTTCGCCGTCACCGGCTCCGACCCGCTCCTCATGCTGACCGGCGTCGTGCCCGCCACCGAGAAGGTGCTCCAGCGGGCCGGACTCGACCTCGGCGACATCGACCTGTTCGAGGTCAACGAGGCCTTCGCCGCCGTCGTCCTCGCCTGGCTGCGGGAGACCGGCGCCGACCCGGCCCGGCTGAACGTGCACGGCGGCGCCCTCGCCCTCGGCCACCCCTTGGGCGCCAGCGGGGCGCGCCTGATGACCACGATGGTGCACGCGCTGCGCGCCCGCGGCGCCCGCTACGGACTGCAGACCATGTGCGAGGCCGGGGGACTCGCCAACGCCACGATCGTCGAGGCCCTCTGAGCCCGGCGGCGGTCAGACCCCGGACGGCTCGCCGGAGCGGACCCGGTGCTTCAGGGCGTGGCGCTTGCGCCAGGCGACCGCCGCGCCCGCCAGCATCGTCACCACGATGAACCCCGTCGACACCAGGAACACCGGGGACGTGGGCGTCGCCGCCGTGGCGCCCGCCACCACGTACGCCGCCGTGTTCGGGATCGAACCCAGCCCTGTCGCCACGAGGAACGGGGTCCAGCCCATGCGGGACACCGAGGCGCAGTAGTTCGCCGCCCAGAACGGGACACCGGGGAACAGCCGGACCGCCAGCATCGAGCGGAAACCGTGCCGGCTGAGCTGCCCGTCCGCCGCCTTGAGCCAGCGCCCGCGCAGCAGCGGGCGCAGCGCGTCCTGCCCGAGGATCCTGCCCAGCCCGAACGCGATCCCCGCGCCGAGCACCGTCCCGCCGATCGCGCCGGCCAGCCCGAGCGCGGACCCGAACAGCGCTCCCGCCGCCAGACTGATGAACGGCCGCGGCACGAACGCCACCGTGCACAGCCCGTACGCCACCGTGAACAGGACCAGCGCGGCCGCGCCGTCCACCTGCGGCGGCCAGCCCCGCTCCAGCAGGCGCTGCGGCTCGAACAGCAGCACCGAGGTCGCCCCCGCCGCGAGCAGCATCACCAGGAGCGACAGCCGTGACCAGGGAGAAAGGAGCACCCTGGTGCAGCGCGTGGTGAACCCGGCGGGACGGGCGGGGACGGTCTCGAACATCCGGGGAGAGTAACCGACCTCTCCGTAAGATCGCCGTAGGGTGGGTCTCACCTGCCAGGTCTCACCGGCCTTGCCCCACCTGCCGGGTCCCGTCGCCCAGGGGGAGCGCGATGTCCGTCCTCACACCGCCGCCCAGCGCGCTCGCCGACACGATCCTGTCCCGGCTGCCCACCGCGTACGGGGCCGTGGCGGACCCCGGGCGCGCGGCGACGATGCGCGCCTACATGAAGGACGTCGCCCCGTTCCTCGGACTGCCCCGACCGGTGCGCAAGGAGCGGACCCGGGCCGTGCTGGCCGGCACGCCGCGCCCCGGCGAACGCGACCTCACAGCCGTCGCACTGCGCTGCTGGGCCCTGCCCGAGCGCGAGTACGCGTACTTCGCCGTCGACTACCTGTGCCGCCACAAGGGCAAGCTCACCTCCGCCTTCCTTCCCGTCGCCCGGCACCTGATCACGACCGACCCGTGGTGGGACACCGTCGACCTGCTCGCCGCACACGTCGTCGGCGCCCTCGTCGCCGCGGACCCGGCGCTCACCGCCGAGATGGACCGCTGGATCGCCGACGACGACATCTGGCTCGCCCGCACCGCCCTGCTCCACCAGCTCCGCCGCGCGGACACCACCGACACGGAGCGCCTCTTCGGGTACTGCCTGCGCCGGGCGGGCGACAGCGAGTTCTTCCTCCGCAAGGCCATCGGCTGGAGCCTGCGCGCGTACGCGAAGACCGACCCCGACGCCGTACGGGCCTTCGTCGCCGCGCACCGGGACGAGCTCGCGCCGCTGTCCGTGCGCGAGGCGCTCAAGCACACCGGCCCCTGACAACTCCCGCGCCGGGCGCGGAAAATCGTTCGACGCCCGCCGCCGGGTCGGCGATGATCTGCCTCATGTTCCGGCACGCCACTCACGCAGCTACGCCCGCAGTCGCGGGCGCTGCTCGGGCTGCCGCCACCCACTTCCTCGCAGCAGCCGTCGACGGCGCGCGAAGCTGACCCTCTCCGGACACTCCGGCGGACCCCGCAGGGGGAGGGTCGGTACCGCTCAGGGGTCCCCGCCTCACACAGGAGGCTTCACTTTTTCTGTTCCGGAAGGGACCACCCAGTCATGCCCAAGACGGCATACGTGCGCACCAAGCCGCACCTCAACATCGGCACCATGGGCCACGTCGACCACGGCAAGACCACGCTGACCGCCGCCATCACCAAGGTCCTCGCCGAGCGCGGCTCCGGCACCTTCGTGCCGTTCGACCGCATCGACAAGGCGCCCGAGGAGGCGCAGCGCGGCATCACCATCAACATCGCGCACGTCGAGTACGAGACCGACACCCGGCACTACGCGCACGTGGACATGCCGGGCCACGCCGACTACGTCAAGAACATGGTCACGGGCGCCGCCCAGCTCGACGGGGCCATCCTCGTCGTCTCCGCGCTCGACGGGATCATGCCGCAGACCGCCGAGCACGTGCTCCTCGCCCGGCAGGTCGGCGTCGACCACATCGTCGTCGCGCTCAACAAGGCGGACGCCGGCGACGACGAGCTCACCGACCTCGTGGAGCTTGAGGTGCGCGAGCTGCTCTCCTCGCACGGATACGGCGGCGACTCCGTCCCCGTCGTCCGGGTCTCCGGGCTGCGCGCCCTGGAGGGCGACCCGCGCTGGACGGCCGCCGTCGAGGCGCTGCTCGACGCCGTGGACACGTACGTGCCGATGCCCGAGCGGTACGTGGACGCCCCGTTCCTGCTGTCCGTCGAGAACGTGCTGACGATCAGCGGGCGCGGCACCGTCGTCACCGGCGCCGTCGAGCGCGGGCGCGTCCGCGTCGGGGACCGGGTCCGCGTGTACGGGACCGAGGCCCTCAAGGACGCGGAGACCGTCGTCACCGGCGTCGAGACCTTCGGCAAGCCGATGGAGGAGGCGCAGGCGGGGGACAACGTGGCGCTGCTGCTGCGCGGTGTCCCGCGCGACGCCGTGCGGCGCGGCCACGTCGTCGCCGAGCCGGGCAGCGTCCGGCCCGCGCGGCGCTTCACCGCGCAGGTGTACGTGCTCTCCGCGAAGGAGGGCGGGCGCAGTACGCCGCTCTCCACCGGGTACCGGCCGCAGTTCTATCTGCGCACGGCGGACGTCGTGGGGGACGTCGACCTCGGGGAGGCCGGTGTCGCCCGGCCCGGCGAGACGGTCACCATGACCGTCGAGCTGGGACGGGACGTGCCCCTGGAGGCGGGGCTCGGCTTCGCGATCCGCGAGGGCGGGCGCACGGTCGGGGCCGGCACCGTGTCGGCCGTGCTGATGTAGGGGGCGGCGCCTTCTGAAGGGGGCGTGGGGCTGTGCGGCCCCGCGCCTTCCCCCTCCTTGGGCCCGGCACAATAGGGGCGTGAGCGAACCAGAAGTCGAGGCCATACCCGTCGGGCGCGTTGTCGATCACGGCTTCGCCAAGCTGATGCCGGACGTCGATCGGCGGCGGGCCTGGTTGCTCACGGTGGACGGGGCTCCGCAGTCGTACGTCGATCTCGACGATCCGACGCATCTGGAGTTCGAGTACGCGCGGCGCCTCGGGCACGTCCTCGACCGCGCCGGCGACGAGGGCCGCGCGCTCGACGTGCTGCACCTCGGCGGCGGCGCCCTCACCCTGCCCCGGTACGTGGCCGCCACCCGGCCGGGCTCGCGGCAGGACGTCGTCGAGGCCGACCGGGGGCTGCTCGCGCTGGTCGGCGAGCATCTGCCGCTGCCCGCCGGAGTGGACGTGCGCGTGCACGGCGAGGACGCCCGCGCCTGGCTCGCGGCGGCGCCCGACGACGCGGCGGACGTGCTCGTCGCCGACGTGTTCGGCGGCTCCCAGGTGCCCGCCCATCTGACGACGCTCGCCTACGCGCGGGAGGCCGACCGGGTCCTCAGGCCCGGCGGCGTCTACGCGGCCAACCTCGCCGACGGCGCACCCTTCGCGTTCCTGCGGTCCCAACTGGCCACCTTCGCCGAGGTGTTCGCCCACCTCGCGGTGATCGCCGAGCCCGCCGTGCTGCGCGGGCGGCGGTTCGGGAACGCGGTGCTGATCGCCTCCCAGGACGAGATCGACGTGGCCGAACTGGCCCGGCGCACGGCACGTGACGCGTTCCCCGCGCGGGTCGAGCACGGTGCCGGGCTGCGCCGTCTCATCGGGGACGCGCGGCCCGTGACGGACGCCGACGCGGTGCCCTCGCCGCTGCCGCCGGGCGGCTCGTTCAGCGTGGGGTGAGCTCCGCGGGGTCCGAGGGCTCGCCGGCCTTGACCGGTTCGGGCGCGCGGCGCCGCAGGTTGCGTACGTCGGGCACGCACAGGACGGCCGCCGTGGCGAGCACCACCAGGGCCGCGCAGCCCCACAGGGCGGGGGAGCGGCCGAAGGCCGACTCGGCGGGGCCGGCCAGAGCGGTCGCCAGCGGCACCATCGCCACCGAGCCGAACCAGTCGTAGGCCGAGACCCGGGACAGTTTCTCCTCGGGTATCTCCTGGTGCAGTGCGGTGATCCAGGAGACACCGAAGATCTCGATCGTGACGCCGCTGACGAACATGACCGCGACCAGGGCCGGCAGCGGCACGGGCACGGCGAGCGCGGCCGACGGCAGGGCCAGCGAGAAGACGGCCACGGATCCGGCGAGCAGGAGGCGCTGCGGCTTCCAGCGCATCATCAGCAGGCCGCCGAGGATCGTGCCGGCGCCGAACGCGCCGAGCGCCAGACCCCAGGGGCCCGCCCCGCCCAGTTCGTCCCGGGCGACCAGCGGTCCGAACACCGACTCGGCGGCGCCGACGACGGCGACCACCACCGAGAACTGGGCGATGACGGCCCACAGCCAGGGGCGCCCCACGACCTCCCGCCAGCCGTCGCGGATGTCCGCGAGCAGCCCGGAGCCCGGTGCGCGCGGCGCGATGTGGCCGATGTCGAGGAACGCGCGCAGGGCGCCCGCCACCGCGAACGCCGCGGCGTCGAGCGCGAGCACCCAGCCGGGGCCGAGCGCCGCGACCATCGCCCCGCCGAGCGCGGCCCCGCCGACGGCGGCGCCGGACATGCCCATCCGGAAGAGCGCGAAGGCGCGGGACGCCTGCTCGCCGGAGACGGAGGACATCAGCATGCCCTCGGCCGCCGGGTTGAAGAACGCCTGGCCGGTGCCGCCGAGGGCGCTGAGCGCCAGCATCTGCCACAGCTGCGGCTCACCCTGGAGGACCAGGAGGGCGAAGGCGCCCTGGGACAGGAAGTTCAGGGCGTTCGCGGCGACCATGACGTGATGGCGGGGCAGCCGGTCGGCGACCGCGCCGCCCACCAGCAGGAAGACCACCAGGAACAGGGTGCGGGCGGCCGCGACCAGGCCCACGTCACCGGCGTCGCCGCCGGCGTCGAGCACGGCGAACGCGGAGGCGATCAGCGCGCCGTGCGAACCGAGCGTCGTGATGAACGCCGACGCCGCGAGCAGCGTGTAGTTCCGCCCCGCCCAGGCGGGGCGGCGCGGACGTCGTGGCTGGTGGGGCGGGGAGGCGGCGGCGTCGGTCACTCAGGGACTATCGCCGCCGCACACCTGTTCTGCCAAGCCGGTTCCCGGCCGCACACCGGCCGGGAGCGGTTGTGCTACTGGGCCTCGGGGTCCTCGTAGTAGCGCACGGAGTTGAGGATCTTGGTGATCGTCGCGTCCGACAGCTCGTTCTTGACGCCCTTGGCGGCCCACAGGTCCCAGGACACGAAGTCGCCGACGCCGTTCTGGAAGGCGAAGACCACGGCCTTGCCCTCACTGGCGCACTTGCCCTTCTTGGGGCTGCCCTCGGAGTGGGCCTTGATCAGGCTGCCCTTGATGCCCTGACTGTTGGTGAAGTCCTGGGGCTTGCCGGGCTTGACCGCCTTGGTGGACGGCTCGGTGTAGCCGCCGTAGATCCACCACGGGATGCGGTTCTGGGCGGCTTCCTTGGCGGTCTTCGCGCCGTTCTCACCACGGGTGCCGACGCCGGCCAGCGAGGTGTCCTCGTCGCGGCCGTCCTTGTCGGAGTCCTCGGTGCACCACTTGGACTGGAGCTCGGCGGGAGCGGAGACGGTGGTCATCCCGTGCTCCTTCTTGCCGTCCTTGCCCTTGTAGTCGTACTCGAAGCCGATGATCTGGTCCGAGCCGCTGGTGCTGACCTCCCAGCCGGGCGGCACGTCGAACACCGTCTTGTGCTTGGTGTTCACGACAGGCTGCCAGCCGGCGACGACCGGCTGCACCGCGTTGTCTCCGCCGCGCGGGTTCGCCGCGGACGCGCTCGCGCTGGGCTCCTTGCTCGCCGGAGCGGACGCCGAGGCCTTGGGCGACTTCTTCGGATCACCCTTGGCGTCGTCGTCCTTGTCCCCGCCGAGCACCAGGAAACCGGTCACGCCCGCGGCCACGACTACGGCGGCCGCGGCGACGATGGCGACGATCTTCGTCTGGTTCCCGCCGCCGCCCTTCGGCGCCTGGGGCGGACCCATCGGCGTCGTCGGCGCGTTCCAGGCAGGCTGTTGCTGCTGCTGGTACGGGTTGGGCTGCTGCTGGTACCCCGGCTGCTGATAGGGGTTCGGCTGCTGGTACCCCGGCTGCTGATACGGGTTGGGTCCCGGCTGATTCGGGTCCTGCGGGTTCTGCTCGCCCCCGGGCGGCTGCGTTCCTGGCCACATGGCCGTCAACGATAGAGGGTTCCGGGGCCACGGATGTCCCTGCCCTGTACCGGACGTGCAACGTTCCGGCGGACGAAGGCGGCGCGGCTGGGGCATTTGGGGACGCCGGGGAGGGGATGGCCAAGGAGGCTACTCGTGGGTAACCTACGGGTATGAGCGCAGACCAGATGTCCATCGGCGACATGCTCGCCGCCACCGTGCCGATGGCCCGCACGCTGAACCTCGAGTTCCAGGAGACGACGCCGGACAAGGCCGTCGTCTCGCTGCCCGACCAGGCGGACTACCACAACCACGTCGGCGGCCCGCACGCCGGCGCCATGTTCACGCTGGCCGAGTCCGCGAGCGGGGCCATCGTCCTCGCCGCCTTCGGTGACCAGCTCTCGCGCGCCGTGCCGCTGGCCGTCAGCGCCGAGATCGCGTACAAGAAGCTGGCCATGGGCCCGGTCACCGCCACGGCCACCCTCGGCCGCCCGGCCGCCGACGTCGTCGCCGAGCTGGACGCGGGCGAGCGCCCGGAGTTCCCGGTCAGCATCGCCATCACGCGCGCGGACGGCGCCGTGACCGGCGAGATGACCGTTGTGTGGACCCTGCGGCCCAACAGCTGATCCGGACCGAACAGGCCGAACAGGTAGGCTTCCCGAGGCGCGCGGCACAGGGGGCGCGCACCCAGGCCCTGCCGTCACCGTCCCGCCTGCCGGGCACCCGACGCCGCCCGGCCGCCCTCCGGGCGCC
>NZ_JBHYTK010000157.1:0-18971 GCF_042749255.1 Streptomyces sp. NPDC059524
CCCTGAGATGCGCACTTCGTGCGCGATCTCATCGGGCGCCAGGGCATCGGGGAAATGCGACCCGAAGGGTCTGCATTTCAGGGGCGCGGGGAACTGCGCGACCAGCCCCCACCGGCCCGCGCCCCGCGACGAACGTTCAGAGCCCGTGGCGCCGGGCCACCATCCGTTCGACCGCCGCGCGCGACAACACCCGCCGCAGCGCGAAGACGACCGGCGCGTTACTGCCCACCGCGTAGAAGGGGCGCGGCCGAGCCGACTCGACCGCCACCAGCACCTTCGCGGCGACCTTCTCCGCCGGGATCCCGGCCGCCTCGTTCCGGTTCAAAGCGGAGAGCATCGTGTCGTAGGCCTCCCGGAACGGCGACCCCTCAGCGACGTACTGCGTGCGCCGCTCACTGATCCCCGTCGCGATCGACCCGGGCTCGACCGTCACGATGCCGACCCCGTACGACGCGTACTCCCGCCGCGCCGCACTCGCGAACCCCTTGATCGCCGCCTTCGACGCGACGTACGAGGACCGGTAGGCGAGCGGGAAGCTGGCCAGCATCGAGCCGACCATGACGACCCGCCCGCGCCGCCGCTCCCGCATCCCGGGCAGCACGAGCTGGCTGAGCCGCACCGCGCCGAGGACGTTGATCTGGAAGAGGCGGCGCACCGCGTCCATGGGGAGTTCCTCGAAGGGGCCGCTCTGCGATTCGCCCGCGTTGTTGACCAGCACGTCGACCGGCCCGGCGGCGGCCGCGCAGGCCTCGATGCTCGCGTCGTCGGTCAGGTCGAGGGCGAGGTAGGTGACGCCCTCGACGGGGGAGTCCACCTTCTCCGGGTCGCG
The DNA here is from genome assembly GCF_042749255.1 of Streptomyces sp. NPDC059524. Lineage (NCBI taxonomy): Bacteria > Bacillati > Actinomycetota > Actinomycetes > Kitasatosporales > Streptomycetaceae > Streptomyces > Streptomyces sp. NPDC059524. The sequence continues at coordinate 830 of NZ_JBHYTK010000157.1, forward strand.
GCTCGTGCCGTAGACCCGGTACCCGCGCCGCACCAGCGCGGCGGCGACCGCGGCGCCGATGCCCGAGGAGGCGCCGGTCACCAGCGCCGTGCCGCGGGCGCTCACGCGAGGCTCCGGGCCAGCGCGCGCCCGGCCGCGCGGCCGGAGAAGATGCAGCCGCCCAGGAACGTTCCTTCGAGCGCGTTGTACCCGTGCACGCCGCCCCCGCCGAACCCGGCGACCTCGCCGGCCGCGTACAGCCCGTCGAAGACCGAGCCGTCGGGCCGTACGACCTGCGAGTCCAGGTTCGTCTCCAGGCCGCCGAGCGTCTTGCGGGTCAGCAGGTGGAGGCGTACGGCGATCAGCGGGCCCTGCGCCGGGTCGAGCAGGCGGTGCGGCTTCGCGACGCGCGTGATGCGGTCGGGCAGGTAGGAGCGGGCGTTGCGGACCGCCATGAGCTGGAGGTCCTTGGAGTAGCCGTTGCCGACCTCGCGGTCGCGGGCCACGATCTCCCGTTCGACCTGCTCGTAGGAGACGGGCGCGTCGGGCGTCAGCTCGTTCATGCCCGCGACGAGGGCCTTCAGGTTGTCGCGGACGACGAAGTCCTCGCCGTGGTCGAGGAAGGCCTGCACCGGGCCCGGCGCGCCCTTCTTCACACGCTGGAGCACCAGCTTGAGGTCCTTGCCGGTGATGTCGGGGTTCTGCTCCGAGCCGGAGAGCGCGAACTCCTTCTCCACGATGGCCCGGGTCAGGACGAACCAGGTGTGGTCGTGCCCGGTCCCGGTGATGTGCTTGAGCGTGGCGAGCGTGTCGTGTCCGGGGAACAGCGGCGCGGGCAGCCGCCTGCCCTCCGCGTCCAGCCACAGCGAGGACGGGCCGGGGATGATCCGGATGCCGTGGCCGGGCCAGATCGGGTCCCAGTTCTTGAGGCCCTCGGTGTAGTGCCACATGCGGTCCCGGTTCACGAGGGACGCGCCCGCGGTCTCGCTGATCTCCAGCATGCGCCCGTCGACGTACGCGGGGACGCCGGTCACCATCGACTCGGGGGCCGGGCCCATGCGTTCGACGGGCCAGTTCTTCCTGACGAGTTCGTGGTTGGCGCCGATGCCGCCGGAGGTCACGACGACGGCCTGTGCGCGCAGTTCGAAGTCGCCGACGGTGTCGCGGGAAGATGCGACGCCGCGCGGTTCGTCCGAGGGCGCGAGGAGCGAGCCGCGCACGCCGATCGCGGCCCCGTCCTCGACGATCAACTCGTCCACGCGGTGGCGGTACTTGAAGGTGACCAGCCCGCGCGTGGCGGCCTCCATGACGGGCTCCCGGAAGACGCGGACGACCTCGGGCCCCGTGCCCCACGTGATGTGGAAGCGCGGCACCGAGTTCCCGTGCCCGGTGGCCGTGCCGGCCCCGCGCTCGGCCCAGCCCACGTTCGGGGTGACCTTCAGTCCGAGCCCGTACAGGTAGTCGCGCTTCTCCCCGGCGGCGAACCGCACGTACGCCTCGGCCCACTTGCGCGGCCAGTGGTCCTCGCGCTCCCGGTCGAAGCCGGCCGAGCCCAGCCAGTCCGCGAGCGCCAGCTCGTACGAGTCCTTGATGCCCATGCGGCGCTGCTCGGGGCTGTCCACGAGGAAGAGCCCGCCGAGCGACCAGAAGGCCTGGCCGCCGAGGTTCGCCGCGTTCTCCTGGTCGACGAGCAGGACGCGCTTGCCCGCGCGGGTCAGTTCGTAGGTGGCGACGAGCCCGGCGAGCCCGGCTCCGACCACGATGACGTCTGCACTGGTGTCACTCACGGGGTCTCCCTAGGGGTGCTGTAAGCGTTCAGTACGTTCATGAAGAGGGCCTGGCGGCGGGCCCGTACGACCGGGTCGTCGGGCTGCATGAGGACCTGTACGGCCGTGCCGTCGTGCACGGCGACCAGGGCGTCGCCGAGTGCCTCCTCGTCGGGCACCCGCCGGCCGAGCCGGTCCAGGGCGGTCACGAAGACGGGCAGGATCGCCTCGCGGATGGCGTGCTCGCGGGCGGTCATGACGCGGCGCAGGCCGGGGGTGCGCAGGGCGTGCGCGGTGAATTCGGCGGTGATCCGGTACCAGGCCTCGTCCAGCGGGGTCGCGTCGATCGCGGCCCGCACGGTGGCCTCGGGTCCGGCCGGGTCGAGCCCGGCGAGCGCGGCCCGCAGATCGGTGAGCATGCGGGCCGAGCGCTCCTCCCACAGGGCGAGGAACAGCTCGTCGAGGGAGGAGAAGTTCGAGTAGAAGGCGCCGCGCGTGAAGCCGGCGCGCTCGCAGACCTGCTCCACGGTGGAGCGGCCGAAGCCCTCCTCGGCGAACACGTCCAGTGCGGCGTCGAGCAGCCGCTGCCGCGTGCGGGCGCGCCGCTTGGTGATGGTGCCGGTGCTGCCGGGCGTGTCCGTCATCGCCGCCGCCTCCCGATCGGATACATGAACGTATTCGATACGTTCATGTATCCACAAGGGTCGTGCGGACGGTACCGGGCCGGGCGGCTCAGCCGGTGAAGACCTCGACGAGGGACCAGACCGCGAGCCCCAGCATGCAGACGCCGCCGACCCGCTGCACGGTCTTCAGCGGCACTCGCTTGGCGATGAACCGGCCGGCGACCAGGGCGAGCGCGGACACCGACATGAGGGCCGCTGCGGAGCCGATGGCGGTGGACCAGGTGCCGTTCGTGGCGGCGAGGTTCGCGGTGGTGATCTGCGTGAGGTCGCCCCACTCGCTGATGAAGACGGCCATGAACGCGGTGCCGTAGACCGGCCAGAAGCCCGTGACCGTCTTGCCGCCGGCCTCGTCGCCCTCCTCGTCGTCGTCCCCGCCGCGCAGCAGCATGAACGCGCCGAAGCCGAACATCAGCGCCGACACCAGCTTCACGGTCCAGCCCGGCAGCAGGGAGAGCAGCGAACCGGCGCCCACCGCGATGGCCACGTGCACGATGAACGCGCTGGAGGTGCCGAACCAGACGTACAGCGGCTTCATCCGCGTGCCCATGGCCAGGGAGGCGAACATGGTCTTGTCGGGGAGCTCGGCGAGGAAGATCAGCCCGAAGGCGGTGAGGATCGCCAGGGGGTCGAGATGCATCGGGGGCGCTTTCTCTGCGGGCGGCCGGACCTTCGCGAACCCACCCACTGCGCGGGGAGGACCACTCGACCCGGCAGCGTCGGACACACGTCGCACGGGGTCGCGCGACGTGGCGTACTGCTACTGCCTGGTCGAAGGTCTCGCCCGCCCTCGCCCGATCGGCGGGGGCCCGGCCACCGGGAACCCGGGGGTTCCAGTGTGTCGACGACCGGTTCGCGGGGCTACTCCCCTTCGCTTGCTCCGTCAAGGGTACACGCCGGGCGTTCAGGCACCCCCGTCCCGCGCCCAGGGGCGGCGGACCAGCAGGAACGCCGCGATCGCCGCGAGGACGAGGGCCGCGCCGCCGATCGTGAGCCAGGCCCCCGGGCCCGCCGCGGACGCCGCGTCCACGGTGAGGTCGGCCGTGTTGTCCGCCCGGCGAGGGTCGGCGGCCCCGTACACCGTGGTGACCGCGTCCGTGCCGTCCACCGACGCCTTGTCGATGCGGAACGTGAACGTGTACGAGAGGGTCGCGCCCTTCGCCATCGCGGAGCCGCCGGTGCCACCGCAGGTGTAGCGGCGGCCGCCGGGCTTGCCGAGGCCGAGGAAGTCGTCGGTGTCGTGGCTCGCGTGCGGGGTCCTGCGCCCGTAACAGGGCTGAGGTGCCTTCACGACGGTCAGCCCGTCGGGCACGCGCAGGGTGACCGGCGCGAGGTCGCTCGTGCCCTCCTCGCGGGTGGGCGCGCGGGAGCCGGGGCCGTTGTTGCGCACGGAGAGCGTGGCGGTGACCTCGTCGCCGACCGCACCCTTCAGAGTGGCTCCGGTGACGGCGAAGTCGGTGGTGTTGGTGGTGGCGACCGTGCTGCTGACCCGGTCGCCGGGGCGCCCGAGGTCCTTCAGGACGGCGGCGTCCGCGCGGGTGCGGGGGGTCGCGGTGAGCACGGGGCCGTCTCCGGCACGGTCGTTCGGGGGGCCGCTGAACGCGGTGACGTCCTGCTCGACGGTCTCCGAGACCGCGCTGTCTGCCACGGTCAGCCCGCCGAAGTCGAGGTCGTAGGACTTGAGAGGGGCGAAGGGGCCCTTCAGGTAGCAGGTGACCGTGGTGCCCGGTCCGCCCGCGTCCTCGACCGAGGTGCAGTTGCGGTACGGGGCCGAGGCGGGGGCGAGCCCGGGGGACAGCGTCATCGTCCAGCGCACGGTACGGACCGGCTTGAGCGAGTAGTTGGTGAACCCGGCCGGCGTCTCGACGGTCGAGCCCGGCTCGACGCCCTTGACGGCGCGGGGTGCCCGGTCGACGCGTATCTGCCCCTCGGGGAACTTCACGTCGACGCGGTGCTCGGCGCGGTGGCCCTCCGCGTCCTTCGCCGTGATCCGGACCTTCGCGGACCTGCCGACCGCGCTCGCCCGGCCGGTGCCGAGGGTCAGGGTGCCGATGCGGCGGGGGACCCCGCGCACGACGCCGCGGACGTTCTCGCAGACGCCGAGCAGGTCGCCGTCCGGGTCGCAGGGCACCGCGACGCCGTCGGCCATGGACTTGAGGGCCCGGGCGTCGACGGTGACGGTGGCGTCCGTCTTGCCGCCCGCCCACGGACCGGTGTTGCTCAGCCAGATGCCGGTGTCGGGGGTGGGCGTCTGGAAGCCGCTGCCGCCCCTGGACGGGATCACCATGGAGGCGTGGTCGACGATCAGGGCGAGAGCGGGCGCCGGGTCGGGGGCCGCCGGGCTCGCGGCGGCGGGCGCGGTGGTGACCGGGGTGACGGCGGTGGCGGCGCAGAGGGCCAGCAGGGCCGATCCGAGGGTTCGGGACAGGGATCTGGATCTGGTGAGGGTCACTGGTTCTGCTCCGTCTCCCGGATCGTGGTGCGGCGCCGGATCAGGACGGCGGCGCCGAAGAGGACGCCGACAGCGGCCGCGCCCACGGCGCCGATGCCCCAGACGGGCGGGCCCGCGACCATGTCCCCCTCGAACGAGCCGCTCTCGGCCCGCCCTTCGATGTCCACGCTGACCGGGGCCCGGTTGTCCTCGGGGTGCGCGTCGTTCTTGGTGAGGTCGAACTCCGTGGCGACCCGGATCCACCCGTCCGTCCGCACTCCGCGGCTCGGCTCGTCGAGACGGAAGGCGAAGGGGAAGTTCTCGAACTGACCGGGCGTCATGAGGTCGCTCTTCTGGAGCCGGTGCTGCGAACAGCGGTAGCGCACGGGGTCCTTCCTCGTCTTCCGCTCCTGCGCGTGGCAGGTCTCGGGCGCGTCGACGACGGTCACACCCGTCGGGACGGTCAGCTCGACGACGTTCGCGGTCTCGTTGTCCGACTCCCCGTCGAAGACCGCGCTCGCCGTGCCCGGCCCGTTGTTGGTGAAGAAGAACTCGGCCTTCACGACGTCGCCGACCTCGCCCTTGAGCGTGACCGGGTTGACGGAGAAGTCGGGCTTGTTGGTCGATTCGATGCGGGTGCGGAGATGGAGCAGCTCGTCCCGCACGTACGTGGTGTCCCGCGCGGGCCGCTCGGTGAAGGTGAGGGTGCGTCCGGTGCCGGCGCGGCTGCCCGGCACCGGGGGGACGTCCGACTTCCCCGGCTCGTGGATTTCGCTCGCGTAGTACACCGTGTCCCCGGCGGCCTGGGGGCCGAGCCGTACGGCGCCGAGGTCCAGGTTGTAGGAGCCGCCGGGCTTCACGGTGCCGGTCACCGTGCAGAGCATCCCGGGCGAGTGCCCCGGGGTGGTGCCCGACGCGGCGGCGGGGACGGGCTCGTACCGGCAGTTGCGGAACCGTTCGACCGGCACCAGCCCGTCGGAGAACGACACGCCCAGGACGAGCGAACGGTACGTGCGGCGGCTGAAGTTGGTGAAGCCGCTCGGCAGCGCGACGGTCGAGCCGGGCCGCGCGTCGGTGATGCCGGTGATCGCCCGGTCGAAGCGGGGGCCCGGCGCGGTGACGCGCAGCGTGATCCGCGCCGTGTCGACGGTCTTGCCGTCCCGCTTCGCCGTGACCTCGATCGTGCCCGAGCGCCCGGCGGCCGTGGAGCGGGCCGAGGGCCTGGAGTTCAGCGTCACGGACAGTTCGCCCGCGAAGCGGCCGACGTGCACGTCGTCGCCCGGGCACGCGCCCACGAAGTCGCGGTCCTGGTCACAGGGCAGGAAGGAGCTGTCGGTGATCAGGTCCTCGACCCCGGACGCATCGATGACGAAGGAGTACCGGGCGGCCGAGGCCGTGTCGACGCCCTTCAGCGCGATGCGTGCCGGCTCGCCGTCGGTGCCGAGCCCCTGCGTCGCCTTGAAGGGGTCGACCTCGACGACGGGCGGGACCTCGAGTCGTGGCGCGTCGTCGGCCGCGGCGGCCGGGCCCGCGCCCAGCAGGCCGAGGGCGGCGCAGGACAGGGCGAGGCGGCGGACGCGGGCGGAGGCCGTGACGGATCCGGGCGGGGGCAAGAGCACTCCTTCGGCTGGTACAGACCCGGCCCGGCCGAAGGAATCTCGGCCGGGCCGGGCGCGCGTACGCCTCGCAGACCGGTGGCATTGGCCGAGGGTTGTACGGAGCGCAATATTCCGCTCGCCCCGCCCCTTGACCGGCCCCCGCCTCACGAAAGCGCCGACCCCCTCCTCACTAGGCATGTCCCCCCGGCGCCATGCTCCTCGGCCGCCGCACCTGACAGGACTTCCACCGGGTCTGGGGCCGGGCCTGATCGACCACTACACCCTGCCGATCCACCCCCTGACCCTCGGCACCGGCACCCGGCTCTTCGAGCACCCGGCCCCGCGCAGGGAACTGACCCTGACCCGCACCGTGACGACCCCCGAGGGAGTCGTCGTCGCGCACTACACGCGGACCCCGGAAGCCGGCTGAGCCGCCGCGCGCCGCCACGCCCGGTCGGTCAGCAGACGCAGGCCGTTGAGGCCGACGAGGACGGTGGAGCCCTCGTGGCCGGCGACGCCGAGGGGGAGGGGAAGCGTGCCGAACAGGTCCCAGGCGACCAGCGCCGTGATGAACGTCCCCGCGATCAGCAGGTTCTGCACGACGAGGCGGCGGGCGCGGCGGGAGAGGGCGACGGCGGTGGGGAGGGCGGAGAGCTCGTCACGGACCACGACCGCGTCGGCCGCGTCGAGCGCCAGGTCGGAACCGGCGCGGCCCATGGCGACGCCGGTGTGCGCGGCGGCAAGCGCGGGGGCGTCGTTGACCCCGTCGCCCACGACGAGCACCCGCCGCCCGGCCCGCTCCAGCTCCCGCACGGCCGCCACCTTGTCCTCGGGCAGCAGCCCGGCCCGTACGTCCGTGATGCCGAGCCCCGCGGCCAACTGTCCGGCGGCGCGCGGGTTGTCGCCGGTCAGGAGCACGGGCGCGGTCCCGGTCAGCAGGCCGAGTCCGCGGGTCGCCGCGGCGGCGTCGGCGCGGAGCCGGTCGGCGACACCGAGGACCCCGACCGGCCTGCCGTCGAGGCGGACCAGGACGGCGGTGCGGCCCTGCTCCTCCAGCCGGGCGGCCGCGTCGAGCGCCGGGCGGTCGTGGGCTTCGTCAGGGTCGGGGCCCGTGAGCCGGTGCGGGGCGCCCACGGTCACGCGTACGCCGTCGACCGTGGCCTCGACGCCGGTGCCGGGGCGGGCCGCGAAGTCCGTGGCGGCGGGCAGCGCGGCCGGGCCGCGGGCGACGGCGGCCTCCACGACCGCGCGGGCCAGCGGGTGTTCGCTCGAGTGCTCGGCGGCGGCCGCCCAGCGCAGCACGGCCTCCTCGTCGAGTCCGGAGCCGGGGACCGTACGGACCTCGACGACGCGCGGGGTGCCCTCGGTGAGCGTGCCCGTCTTGTCCAGGGCGACGGCGTCGACCTGCCCCAACCGCTCCATGACCACAGCGGACTTGACCAGTACGCCGTGCCGTCCCGCGTTCGCCATCGCGGACAGCAGCGGTGGCATCGTCGCGAGGACGACGGCGCAGGGCGAGGCCACGATCATGAAGGTCATCGCCCGCAGCAGCGCGTCCTGCACGGCGGCGCCGAACAGCAGCGGCACCCCGAAGACCAGCACGGTCGCGGCGACCATGCCCAGGCTGTAGCGCTGCTCGACCTTCTCGATGAACAGCTGCGTCGGCGCCTTGGTCTCCGCCGCCTCCTCGACCATCTTCACGATCCGGGCCAGCACGGAGTCGGCGGGATCGCGGGTGACCCGCACCCGGAGCGCGCCCGTGCCGTTGAGCGTGCCGGCGAAGACCTCGTCCCCGGCGAGCTTCGCCACGGGCAGCGGCTCGCCCGTGATCGTGGCCTGGTCGACCTCGCTCGCCCCGGCCACGACCTGCCCGTCGCCGCCGATCCGCTCACCGGGCCGGACCAGGACGAGGTCCCCGACGGCGAGGTGCGCCGCCGGGACGGTCTCCTCGGTGCCGTCGGCCGCGATCCGGGTCGCCGTGCTCGGCGCCAGGTCGAGCAGCCCCCGCACCGAGTCCGCCGTACGGGCCGTGGCCACCGCCTCCAGCGCGCCCGAGGTGGCGAAGATGACGATGAGCAGGGCCCCGTCGAGCACCTGCCCGATGGCCGCGGCGCCGAGCGCCGCGACGACCATCAGCAGATCGACGTCGAGGGTCTTCTCGCGCAGGGCCTTCAGCCCTTCCCAGCCGGGCTCCCAGCCGCCGGTCACGTACACGGCCGCGTACAGCGGGCCCCACAGCCACCCCGGAGCCCCGGCCAGGTCCAGGGCGAGCGCGCCGAGGAACAGCAGCAGCGCGGCGAGCGCCCAGCGGACCTCGGGCAGGGCGAGCAGGCGTGTGCGCCCGCGGGGCGGGAGGCCCGGGGAGCCCGTGGCGGCCCGGTCCGCGACCGGTTCCTGCTCGAGCACGTACGGCGGCATGACGAAGACCCCTCGATCGGCGACGGAGAACCGGGACCGGAAGCCGGGAACCGACGGCCGGCGGCCGAGGCCATCACCATACACGTTCATGTGAACAGGTCTTCAGGTGTCGTGGGTAGGATGCCCGTATGGGTCACGGAGCCGGCACGACCACCAGCGCCACCACGCGCGAGCGCCTCGACACGGTCGGCGTCGCCGACGTGGCCGCCACCCTCCAGGCCCTGGCGACCCCGTCCCGTCTGCGCATCCTGGCCCGCCTGCAGGAGGGCCCCTGCGCGGTCGGCGACCTGGCCGCGGCCGTCGACATGGAGCCCTCCGCCTGCTCCCACCAGCTCCGCCTGCTGCGCAACCTGGGTCTGGTCACGGGTGAGCGCCGGGGCCGCTCCATCGTCTACGCCCTCTACGACAACCACGTCTCCGAGCTCCTCGACCAGGCGCTGTACCACGTGGAGCACCTGAGGCTGGGCAAGCACGACGAGCCGGCGGACGCCCGCGAGTCCTGAACTCGCCCTTTTCGAGCCTGATTTCAAGACCCGGTACCGATTCCTCGGTACCGGGTCTTGGCGTCGCGCCCCGGGGTCCCTACCTTGAGAGCAGAATGTGAGCCCGGCTCATCTTTAAGGATCTCCCCCATGGTCAACGTTCAGCCTTCGTGCTACAGACTCAGATCCCTCGGCGTGGTCTCCGTGCTCCTCGCCGTGCTGGCGCTGGTGCTCGCTCCGGGGCCCAGCTCCGCGGCGGAGCCCCACTGGTGGGAGCCGACCGCGCGGCCGGCCCCCGACTCGCAGATCGACGTGACGGGCGAGCCCTTCAAGGGCACCGACGCCCAGGGCCGGGTCAGGGGCTTCGTCGACGCCCACGACCACATCATGTCCAACGAGGGGTTCGGCGGCCGTCTGATCTGCGGCAAACCGTTCTCCGAGCAGGGCGTCGCCGACGCGCTCAAGGACTGCCCCGAGCACTACCCCGACGGCACCTTCGCCGTCTTCGACATGATCACGAAGGGGGGTGACGGCAAGCACGATCCCGTCGGCTGGCCGACGTTCAAGGACTGGCCCGCCCACGACTCGCTGACCCACCAGCAGAACTACTACGCCTGGATCGAGCGCGCCTGGCGCGGCGGCCAGCGCGTCCTGGTCAACGACCTCGTCACCAACGGCGTGATCTGCTCGGTCTACTTCTTCAAGGACCGCGGCTGCGACGAGATGGACGCCATCCGTCTCGAGGCGAAGAAGACCTACGAGATGCAGGACTTCATCGACAAGCAGTACGGCGGCCCGGGCAAGGGCTGGTTCCGGATCGTCACGAACAGCGCGCAGGCCCGTGAGGTCGTCGAGCAGGGCAAGCTGGCCGTCGTTCTGGGCGTGGAGACCTCGGAGCCGTTCGGCTGCAAGCAGATCCTCGACGTCGCCCAGTGCGGCAAGGACGACATCGACCGCGGCCTGGACGAGCTGAAGAAGCTCGGCGTCAGCAGCATGTTCCTGTGCCACAAATTCGACAACGCCCTGTGCGGCGTGCGCTACGACTCCGGCGCGCTCGGCACGGCCATCAACGTGGGCCAGTTCCTGTCGACCGGCACCTACTGGAAGACGGAGGACTGCAAGGGCCCGCAGCACGACAACCCCATCGGCAACGCCCCGGCCCCCGAGGCGGAGAAGCGGCTGCCCGAGGGCGAGGAGGTCCCGACCTACGAGTCGGGCGCCCAGTGCAACACCCGCGGTCTCACCGACCTCGGCGCCTACGCGGTGCGCGGCATGATGAAGCGCAACATGATGCTCGAACTCGACCACATGAGCGTCAAGGCCGTGGGCCAGTCCCTCGACATCCTCGAGTCCGAGGCGTACCCGGGCGTCATCTCCTCGCACAGCTGGATGGACCTGGGCTGGACCGAACGCCTGTACAAGCTCGGCGGGTTCGCCGCGCAGTACATGGGCGGCTCCCAGGGCTTCGTCGGGGAGGCCGCGCGCACCAAGGACCTGCGTGAGAAGTACAAGGTCGGATACGGCTACGGCACCGACATGAACGGCGTCGGCGGCTGGCCGGCCCCGCGCGGCAAGGACGCCCCGAACCCGGTGACGTACCCCTTCCGCAGCTTCGACGGCGGCTCGGTGATCGACAAGCAGACCACCGGCGAGCGCACCTGGGACTTCAACACCGACGGCGGCGCGCACTACGGCATGGTCCCGGACTGGATCCAGGACATCCGCAACGTCGGTGGCGAGGAGGTCGTCAAGGACCTCTTCACAGGTGCCGAGTCCTATCTGCGGATGTGGGGGAACACCGAGAAGTACGCGCCCGGGAAGAACCTCGCGACGGCCGGCGTCGGCGCCTGGGCGTCCTCGTCGGAGTGGTGGAACCCGTTCGAGAGCTTCCAGCCCGGCCGGGCGGTGGACGGCGACAACTCCACCCGCTGGGCCAGCGAGTGGAACGACGACCAGTGGCTGCGGATCGACCTCGGGTCCCCGCAGCAGGTCGGCCGTGTCACCCTCGACTGGGAGAAGGCGTACGGGAAGTCGTACCGGATCGAGCTGTCCACGGACCGCGAGAACTGGACGACGGCGTGGTCCACGACCGCCGGTGACGGCGGCTTCGACACGGCACGGTTCGACAGAACAGAGGCCCGCTACGTACGGATCAAGGGCCTCGAACGCGGCACGCAGTGGGGTTACTCGCTGAAGGAGGTCGGCGTCTACACCGGCTGAGGCACGATCCGGTCGCCGAGATAGCAGTTGAGGACGCGCTTGCACTCGGTGATCAGCCGGGGGTCGCCCTGCGGGTCGGTGCGGAAGGCGAGTTGCAGCACGCCGTCCGCGCACTCCAGGGCGACCCGCACGGCGATGTCCAGCTCGTCGTCGTCCGGGACGCCGGTCAGCGCGCCGGTCAGGGCGCGCAGCCGCCCGGCGACCGCGGTGTTGTTGTCCCGCGTCGGCTCCAGGACGTGGTCCTGGCCCACCGCGCCGAAGTCCACGACACCGAACCCGGTGATCGTGCGGCGCATCGCGACGAACTCGTCGACGGTCACGTCCACGATGCCCGCGATGCCGTCGGGCGCCTCGCGCTCCAGCCGGTCGGTGACCCGGGCCAGGAACAGCTCCAGGTTGCGGGCGGCGAGCGCGCCGATCAGCCCCTCCCGGTCGGAGAAGAACTGGTAGAGCGTGCCGATCGGCACCTCGGCCCGGCGGGCCACCTCCTTGGTGGTCAGCGCGGCGTAGCCGACCTCGTCGAGGATCTCGGCACAGGCGTCCAGCAGCCGTTCGAAGCGCTCGACGCTGCGCTTCTGGACCGGCAGCCGGCGCAACGTCCCTGCAGTGCGGTCTTGATTCACGCTTCCATCATCCCACCGAGGCGATTAACGTGAGTACTGCTCATGTTTCGAGAGTTGGGGGTCGGCCGTGGAACTGGATCTGGACCATCTGCCGAAGGACTTCGTCTGGGGCGCTTCGACGGCGTCGTACCAGATCGAGGGCGCCGTGGAGGAGGACGGGCGCGGCCCGTCGGTGTGGGACACCTTCACCGCCCGCCCCGGCACGGTCCGCGACGGGCACACCGGCGCGGTGGCCTGCGACCACTACCACCGGTACGAGGAGGACCTCGCCCTGATGGCCGAGGCGGGCCTCACCGGCTACCGCTTCTCGATCGCGTGGCCCCGCGTCCTGCCGACGGGCGCCGGCCAGGTCAACGCCCGGGGCCTGGACTTCTACGACCGCCTGGTCGACGGCCTGCTCGCCCGCGGCATCGAACCCGTCCCGACCCTCTTCCACTGGGACCTCCCGCAGGCCCTGGAGGACGAGGGCGGCTGGACGAACCGCGACACGGCCCACCGCTTCGCCGAGTACACCGCGATCGTCGCCGACCGGCTCGGCGACCGCGTCCGCCGCTGGATCACCCTCAACGAGCCGTTCGTCCACATGGTCTGGGGCTACGGCCTGGGCGTCCACGCCCCCGGCCGCGCCCTGTTCCTGGACGCCCTCCCGGTGGCCCACCACCAACTCCTCGCCCACGGACTGGCGTCGGGGGAGCTCCGCGCGCGCGGCCTGGAGGTGATGATCGCCAACAACTGCACCCCGGTCTGGCCGGCCTCGGACTCGGCCGGGGACCGCGCGGCCGCCGACGCCTACGACACCCTGCACAACCGCCTCTTCAACGACCCGCTCCTGAAGGGCACCTACCCCGACCTGTCGGCCTACGGAGCCGACGCCACCCTCGGCGGCTCGGTGAAGGACGGAGACCTCGACCTGATCTCGGCCCCCCTGGACGCCCTGGGCATCAACTACTACAACCCGACCCGCATCCAGGCGCCGACGTCCGAGGGCCTGCCCTTCGAAGAGGACCCCATCGAGGGCTACCGCCGCACGGCCTTCGACTGGCCGGTGGTCCCCGACGGCCTGCGCGAACTGCTGGTCACCCTGAAGGACCGCTACCCCGCCCTCCCCCCGGTCCACATCACGGAGAACGGCTGCTCCACCGACGGTGCGATCCACGACCCGGACCGCATCGACTACCTGGCGACCCACCTCCAGGCGGTCGACGCGGCGATCGCCCAGGGCGTGGACGTACGCGGCTACTTCACCTGGACCCTGCTGGACAACTTCGAATGGGCGGAGGGCTACCACCAGCGCTTCGGCCTGGTCCACGTGGACCACGAGACCCAGCTCCGCACCCCGAGGTCGTCCTTCACCTGGTACCGGGACCTGATCAGGGAGCAGCGCCGGGGCTGAGCCGGGCGGAGGTCACCGGCAGCGTTCGGCAGTGACGAGATAGCTGACGAAGTCGACGTCCGGCCGCGCCTTCGCCCAGCCGTCCGCGGCCCCCTCCACCGGGACCAGTTCGGCCGAGCCCGGAACGGGGCAGTACCTGTTGCTCGTGCTGCCGGCGGGAAGCTCGTACCGGCAGTGCACCTCCGTGACGGTCAGCACCCGCAGCCGGCTCGGCGGCGGGTGCTCCTCCGGCCCGTGATGCTCCTCGCGGAAATCGATCGCGCCGGCCCGCTCGTCACCGAGGAAATCGGCATGGTCCTCGGGGGTCGCCTCCACCAGACTCCACGACACGAGGTCCCCGGGGCCGAAGCTCTCGCCGCAGCACTGCATCTGCCAGCCGTCGACCCAGATCGTCACCGTCATGGCTGCAGTATCCGCCCGGCGCGGTCCGATCGCAGGGGCTCCCCGGTAACGTCGCCCGCATGATCAACGGCGCCCACGTCATCCTCTACAGCCGCGACGCCGCAGCGGACCGGGCCTTCCTGCGCGACGTCCTCGGGTACGCGTACGTCGACGCGGGGGACGGCTGGCTCGTCTTCCGGCTGCCGCCCGCCGAGGCCGCGGTCCACCCCGCCGACAGCCCCGCGCACGAGCTGTACCTGATGTGCGACGACATCACGGCGACGGTCGCCGAACTCACCGCGAAGGGCGTCGAGTTCACCGAACCCGTCACCGACGCCGGCTGGGGTGTGAAGACCACCCTCCGCCTCCCCGGCGGCGGCGACCTGGGGCTCTACCAGCCACGCCACGCGACGGCGCACGACCTCTGAACGGACCCGGCGCCCAGGGCTGGGAACCGCGCCCCCGCGATGGGAGGATCACCGCGCTGCCGCGCCGTACCCGAGGGGGCCCGAGGTGCCGTCCACCGAGCTCAAGCACCGGTTCGAGATCGCCGCGCCGCCCGAGAGGGTCTTCGCGCACCTGGCCGAACCGTCGAACTACATAGGCCTGTCCCCGCTCCTGGTCGCCGTCCGGGACGTGCACCGCACGGAGACGGACGGGACCCTGCACTACACGGCCGTGGAACGCTTCCGCTTCCTCGGCGTCCTCACGCACGACAACATCATCGGCGTCACGCTCGTCGCCGCCCCCGACCGGCTCCCGGCCCGGGCCGAGATCACCGGCGAGGTCCGCAGCCCCGCCCGGGTCCGCATGAGCTACCGCTTCACCATCGACCGCCACGCGTCCGGCAGCGTCGTCACCGACACCCTGCACCTGAGGACACCCCCGGGCCTGCTCCGCTTCGCGGCCTCCCAGGCGGGCGCGGTCCAGCAGAACCGCGCCCGCGTCCTCACGGCCCGCCTGTCCGGCGCCTAGTCAGTCGCCGGAGCCTGGAACACCTGCGCCCGCCCCCGCCGCCCCCGCCGCGACGATCGTGCCCTGCGCCGTCGCGACGAGCCGCTCCTCGCCGTCCTGCTCCATGTAGATCAGGCACTGGCACACGGCCTGCCGCCGCGTGGTCACCAGGGACGTGGCCCGCGCGATGACGACGTCACCGGTGGCCGGCCTGCAGTAGTTGATCTTGTACTCGGCGGTGAGGGCGTCGCCCCCGAGCGCGAGCCCGCCCGCGAACGTGAGCGCGTTGTCGGCGAGATAACTGAGCACCCCGCCGTGCACGAACCCGTGCTGCTGCTGGAGCTCGGGCCGGTTCTCGACACGGATCTCCGCGGAGTCGCTCCCGACCGCGGTCAGCTCGGCCCCGATGAAGCCGCTGAACGGCTGCGCCTTGAAGACGGCTTGAGCGAAGGCGGTCAGATCCTGCGTCATGGCGGTGTCCCGTCCCGTCCGATGAACTGAATCAACGTTCAGGTCATGGTACGAGCGGGGCGACGGCCTCACAAGGCTGTTCGGGATCCCCGCCCCGAAAACACAGGAAGGGCCTGACCCGCTTTCGCGGATCAGGCCCTTGACCTGGTCTTACGGCTGTCGGGGTGGCGGGATTTGAACCCACGACCTCTTCGTCCCGAACGAGGTTCGGGGAGGGATATCGCCTGAGGGGACGGTGTTTACGCAGGTCAGGTCGGGTGGTTTGGTGAGGGGCTCGCTAGGTGTCGCGGGGGTCTGGGGAGCAGGTCGGCTCCCAAATGGGCCCCAGCTCGCCCGCGAGAGAGTCTAGTCAGCCGTGCAAGGCGGTCACCGCAGTTGTGAGGGCCTGCACGATGGTGACGACGGATGCTACGGCGCCGACGGCAAGGCCGAGGTCTTCGAGATTCTCCGTCAGGCGGCGCTGGTCAGGGTTCGGGCTGTCGAGTTCCTCTCCGATGCGGGTGGCTGTGCGGTGGGCTAGATCGGGGTTGTTCAGATCTGCCGTGTGTTCGTCCAGCGCGGTGGTCAGTTCGGCCAGCTTTGCTCGTGCCGTTGCCAAGTGTTGGGCGGCATCTGGAGAGACGCCGCCGATATGGACCTGTCGTTGGTCTCCGCCGACACGCCCGGTGTTGATCTGGTTGCCACTGCCCGTGATGTGGACGCCGCCGCCCGCGTCAAGCCTGCCTCGCCAGATTCCCATGTCATCCCTTCGCCGTCATGTCGTCTGCCGGTTTCGCCTGTGTCTGATTGCCGTGCACGTTGCCGGTGTTCACCTGGTTGTTGTCGCCGTTGATGAAGACCTTGGTGACGAACTGCTCTGCCTGGCGCCGGAATTCTCCGGTGGATGCGCCGTGGTCGTCCAGGAAGGCGCTAACCGTGCTGAACATTCGTGACTGGAGAATGGAGATGTGCCGGGCAACGTCCTCGGCCTGGTGCATGTCCTCGGGGTCACGGAGGGCACAGTGCTCGCGCAGGCTGACTGGATTGCCGTTGCCCCAGGGCTTCTCGTCCGTGTCCATTGCTTTGGCCACCTGCTGGCGCAGGACGTGTCCGCATACGCTGGGTAGGAGGCTGATCAGCGCGCGCAGGAGGATGCAATACGACCTGTGGGCTAGGGCGATCGTGTCGCCGAGGGCATGAACCGGCGTGAGCACGATCTTGCGGACGAGTGCCCAGCCCCGGGCGGGTTCGGCGCGGACTTCCTTGCGCAGGGAGGCGAGCACGTGCGGGCGGGTCACGAAGTGCAGCGTCTTGCCTTCCAGCGCAGCGTGCGCGAACACCGTCACGACGGTCTGGCCTTCCCAATTGACGACCTGGGCTGCCAGGTAGCGCCGTGAGAGATGTCCGGAGGGGGCCTGTCGTCCTTCGGCGATCATCTCGCCGGCTTCGGGCCAGGATGCCAGCTCGGGTGCTTCGGAACTCTCTGCCCGCAGCCCCTTCTGCGGGCGATCTGGGGCGCATGGGAGGCTCTTCCACCGGCTCTGGGGCACGGCGAGTGTCTCGAAGACATCGCAGTGGGGCAGGGCGTGAGTTTCGACGAGGGTGCCGCTGAGGCGTTCTAGTTCGTCGCGCACCTTGTCGAGCAGTTCGTCGGCCTCGAACTTGCGGAGTCCGCGCTGGCCACTGTTGGCCCGAACGGCATCTTCTGCGTCCTCGCCCCCGTCGTCGGTCGCGCGGCGAGCCGGGGTGAGCTGGATGCGCGGCCCGCCTGACGGCCATGGATCGAGACCGGCGCCCACGAACCGGTGCCGTCCTTCCGCTTCCTTCAGGTACGGGGTGCTCTGCCAGAGCTCCGCCGCCTCGCACCCGGCGATCTTGGTAGCGGCACGAGGAGCCAGCCGCGGGCGTCGCGCGATGCGCTCGCTTGCCCGGCGCAGGGAATGGGCGTACCCCAGGGCGACCCAGCCGTCGACAGCGTAGACGGCGGTGAGGAGAAATGTCAGCCACACTCCGGCCGACACTGCGTCCTGAACGGCGAATGCGACTGCTGCCGAGCGAGCCTTTAGCTGGGTCCAGACAAGGAAGGCACCGGCGGCCGTCACGGCCATGGGCACCAAGCCACTGAGACCCCAGCGGACCAGTGCACTGAAGCGGCCGGAGGCGACGAAGACGTGATACAGCACTGATATGGCCGCGAGGGTCACTGCACCCCACGGGTGACGTGCAGTGACCAGCGTCGCCAAGCTCGCGAGAAGCAGGCACCGTACTCGCTGTTGCCGGCGGGCCGCGACCGCGTGCGTCAGCACCGGGGCCAGATTGAAGCCGAATGAAGGGGCCGGTCGCTTATGCGCGTTGAGCACATTGTCCAGGCTCCATGCAGCGAGCTGTTCACCGGCGATGTCGGGCAGTCGCCGTATCTCGCGTTCCCGCCGCCCGAGTGTGCGGTCCTGCCAGCGGCCGACCAGGTCACGGGCCTGGCCGATGCGGTCGACGCGCTCGTGCATGATGCACGCGAGCTGGCGTGTGACGGCATTCGGGCCGGGGGGCTCGTCGCGCTTGCTGTAGGTGTCCCGCCAGGGCCAGTGGTTGCCTGTGGCCTTCGCCTCGTGCGGGCCCGGCTGCAGGGGGGTACCGGGGAGGGGGTCCGAAGAGCCCTGCCTTTGCTTGCTGGTAGGAGAACAACGGCCCCGCGACGGTATCCGCCACGGCAGCAGGGACATGCGCCACCTCCCCGGATACCCCTGTCCTGTGCGGGCACATCCTGCCC
>NZ_JBHYTK010000158.1:0-1518 GCF_042749255.1 Streptomyces sp. NPDC059524
GATATTCGCCCCGGCCCCCCCCCCCCCCCCCCCGCGGGGGGGGGGGGGGCCCCCCCCCCCCCCCCCCGCGGCCCCACCCGGTCGGCGCACCTGCGCTTTTGTGCGGGATGCGTGACCCAGGCGGCCGGTCACCCGTTGTCCCTTCATCAGCACTCACAGCGAGACCGATCCTGAGGAGCCACCCGTGCCGCGCTTGCTCGACGTCAGTGACGACGTACGCGCCGAGATCGGCGACGAAGAAGCCGACCGGCTGCTCGCCGGGGACAACGCCCCGGGCAGCTACGACTGCACGTCCTGCCGCACCCCGGGCGACACGGAACAGGAACGGACCAGCACCGTCCTGTTCGTCGGCGACGAGACCGCCGTGCTCGCCTTCGCCCACGCCGCCTGCCTGCCCTCGCAGGTCGTCCAGGTCAACGAGGACCAGTTGCAGGGCGCCGTCCAGTCGCTCGGCGCGCCCGGCGCGGACGCGGCGGCCCCGTCGGCCGAGGCGCCGCCCGCGCAGGCCGTGCTCGGCGTGACCAGCGGCCTGATCCTGATCAACGGCGATCTGCACCCCGCGCTCGTCGTCGAGCCGACCGGCCCGATCTCCCGTCCGGGCGTGCAGTCCGGCGGCGACGACTTCCTGCCGCTCCTGATCGAGCAGGGCTTCATGCCGGTGCCCGAGCTTGCGCAAGCGCCGCGCTCGCTGCCCGGCTGGTCGGTGCTGCTCGCCATGGGCCAGCTGCACGCGGTCCTGCAGCCCGGCACCGGCGGCGCGCCCGCCCAGGTCGCCTGGTGGCAGGCGCACCAGCCGCTCGTGGTGACGGAGGGCTGGCGGGCCGCGGCGAACAAGACGCAGACCGTGCTCGTCTTCGCCGCCCCGGTCGGCTCGATCGGCCGCCAGCCCCGAGAGGACCTGCTGCGCGACGCGCTCGACAAGGCCGCGGCGAACGGCCGGCTGGTCGCCGCCGCGATGCCGCTCGCGGGCACCTGAGCCGCACCGGCCGCGCACTCCCCGCAGGACGACACGCAGTACAGGACGACGCGCAGTACTCGTAGGTCTCGTAGGGCCGACGCCCGACCCGGGCCCCGCCGAATCCGCCGGTCACGCCCCTGACGCCCCGCAAAAGCCGAGGCCAAGGGCGCATCCGACGGGGGGTCCGGGTCGTTTGCACGTATGTGCACCCATACGACCTCACCTCAGCCCCGCGGCGTCAGCCGTACCCGACGCCGATCCCGTCGATGCGGCCCTCGCAGCCCCCGGCGGGCGGCCGCTCGGCCACCCCGATCTACGACGCGCTGTACGCGGAGTACCGCCGCTCCTTCCGGGCCCTGCCGGGCGATCGCAGCGGCGAGGAGGAGCTGGGGTTCACCTCGTTCGGGGCGGGCCTGTACGGCTCGCGGCACCACACGCCGCCGCAGTTGTGGCAGACGAGCAGCGGGGGGGCCGGCGGGGCCGGGGCAAGGCCCGCCGGCGCCCGCGGGGCCGCGCCGCGCCCCGGGGCCCGCAGTGGGGCGCCCCGCGCCGCGCGCTGC
>NZ_JBHYTK010000158.1:1528-13350 GCF_042749255.1 Streptomyces sp. NPDC059524
GCTCCCGGCCGCCCTGCCGCCCGCTCCGCGCCGCGAGCACCACTGAGGTCCCCGGCGCGCCGCTAGCTCGCGCGCTTACTTCTTCTTGCCGCGCTTCTCCCGCACCCGCACGGAAATGTGGATCGGCGTCCCCTCGAACCCGAACTCCTCGCGCAGACGCCGCTCCACGAAGCGCCGGTAGCCCGCCTCGATGAAGCCGGAGGCGAACAGCACGAACCGCGGCGGCTTGGTGCCGGCCTGCGTGCCGAACAGGATGCGGGGCTGCTTGCCGCCGCGCACCGGGTGCGGGTGGGAGGCGACGAGCTCGCCGAGGAAGGCGTTGAGCCGGCCCGTGGGGACGCGGGTCTCCCAGCCGGCCAGCGCCGTCTCGATCGCCGGGACGAGCTTCTCCATGTGGCGGCCGGTCCGCGCCGACACGTTGACCCGCGGGGCCCAGGCGATCTGGCCCAGCTCGGTCTCGATCTCGCGCTCCAGGTAGTAGCGGCGCTCCTCGTCGAGGGTGTCCCACTTGTTGAAGGCGACGACGACCGCGCGGCCGGCCTCGACGGCCATCGTCACGATCCGCTGGTCCTGGATGGAGATGGACTCGGACGCGTCGATCAGGATGACCGCGACCTCCGCCTTCTCGACGGCGGCGGCGGTGCGCAGCGAGGCGTAGTAGTCGGCGCCCTGCTGGAGGTGGACGCGCTTGCGGATGCCCGCCGTGTCGACGAACTTCCAGGTGACGCCGCCGAGTTCGATGAGCTCGTCGACCGGGTCACGGGTGGTGCCCGCCAGCTCGTTGACGACGACGCGCTCCTCGTTCGCGACCTTGTTCAGGAGCGAGGACTTGCCGACGTTCGGGCGGCCGATCAGGGCGATGCGGCGCGGGCCGCCGACGCCGGCGGCGCCGAAGGTCTGCGCGGGCGCCTCGGGCAGCGCCTCCAGGACGGCGTCGAGCATGTCGCCGGTGCCGCGGCCGTGCAGCGAGGAGACGGGGTGCGGCTCGCCGATGCCGAGGGACCACAGGGCGGTGGCGTCGGCCTCGCCGCTGGGGCCGTCGACCTTGTTGGCGCACAGCACGACGGGCTTCTTGGCCTTGCGCAGGAGGCGGACGACGGCCTCGTCGGTGTCGGTGACGCCGACCTTGGAGTCGACGACGAAGACGACGGCGTCGGCCGTCTCGATCGCGTACTCGGCCTGCGCGGCAACCGAGGCGTCGATGCCGAGGACGTCCTGCTCCCAGCCGCCGGTGTCGACGACCTTGAAGCGGCGGCCCGCCCACTCGGCCTCGTACGTGACGCGGTCGCGGGTGACGCCCGGCTTGTCCTCGACGACGGCCTCGCGGCGGCCGATGATGCGGTTCACCAGGGTCGACTTGCCGACGTTGGGCCGGCCGACGACGGCGAGGACGGGCAGCGGGCCGTGGCCCGCCTCCTCGATCGCGCCCTCGACGTCCTCGAGGTCGAAGCCCTCCTCGGCCGCGAGCTCCATGAACCGGGCGTACTCAGCGTCGCCGAGCGCGCCGTGATCGTGCTCCGCGCCGCCCTCGGGCTGGATCTGGTCGTTCATGAAGTCCGTACCTCGTCGTTCATCGTGGTGATCGGTGCCCGCACCCGTTCGGGGCGCGCGCACTACTGAAAGTCTCGCTCAGCGCCCGGTCAGGCGCCTGGCGTTCTCCAGGTGGGCGGTGAGCCGGTCCTGGATGCGCACGGTCGCCTCGTCCAGCGCCTTGCGCGTGCGGCGGCCGCTGCCGTCGCCCGCCTCGAAGGGGTCGCCGAAGACGACGTCGACCCGGCTGCGCAGCGGGGGCAGCCCCTTTATCAACCGTCCGGGCCGGTCCGTGCTTCCCAGCACCGCGACCGGGACGATCGGCGCGCCGGAGCGCACCGCGAAGTACGCGAGCCCGGCCCGCAGCGAGGCGAAGTCGCCCTCGCCGCGGGTGCCCTCGGGGAAGATCCCGAGGACGCCGTCGTTCCTCAGCACGTCGAGGGCGCGGGTGACGGCGGTACGGTCCGTGCCGGTCCGGTCCACCTTCACCTGGCCGATCCCGTCGAGGAAGCGGCCGAGCGGCCCGACGAACGCCTCCTGCTTGATCAGGAAGTGCGCCGGCCGCGGGGCGACGCCCATGACCATGGGCCCGTCGATGTTGTGGGCGTGGTTCACGGCGAGGATCACCGGGCCGCTCGCGGGGACCCGCCAGGACCCCAGCACGCGCGGCTTCCACAGCCCGTACATCAGACCGACGCCGATGCGCCGTCCGACCTCGGCGCCGCGCTCGGAGGGAGCGTCGCTCACCGGGAGGCCCGCTTCTCCTCGACCAGCGTGACGACGCACTCGATGACCTGCTGCAGCGTGAGATCGGTGGTGTCGACCTCGACGGCGTCGCCCGCCTTGGCGAGCGGCGACGTCTTGCGGCTGGAGTCGGCCTTGTCGCGCGCCACGAGGGCCTCCTGCGTCGCCTTGACGTCGGAGCCCTTGAGCTCGCCGGAGCGGCGGGCGGCGCGGGCCTCGGGCGAAGCGGTCAGGAAGATCTTGAGGTCGGCGTCGGGCAGCACCGTCGTACCGATGTCGCGGCCCTCGACGACGATGCCCTTCTCGGCCGAGGCGGCGATGGAGCGCTGCAGCTCGGTGATCCGGGCCCGCACCTCGGGGACGGCGCTGACGGCGCTGACCTGGGAGGTGACCTCGGTCGTGCGGATGGGACCGGCCACGTCGGTGCCGTCCACCGTGATGGTGGGGCCGGACGGGTCGGTGCCGGAGACGATGTCGGCCTTGCCCGCCACCGCGGCGACGGCGGACGCGTCGGACAGGTCGATGCCGTTGTTCACCATCCACCAGGTGATCGCCCGGTACTGGGCGCCGGTGTCCAGGTAGCTCAGTCCGAGCTGGGCGGCGACGGCCTTCGAGGTGCTCGACTTGCCCGTGCCGGAGGGTCCGTCGATGGCGACGATCACGGCTGCCGGGGTTTCCATGGGTGACGGACACCTTTCTCAGTGCACGGGGGCATGCGGACGGGGCGCGGACACGCCCCGCACAAGGTTACTGGCTCTGAGAAGCGACTCTTACTGGCACCTCTGACGGCCGCCTCTCACTGCCGCATGGCCCAGCCGCGCTCGCGGAGCGCGGCGGCGAGCTTGGGCGCGGCCGCGGGCTGCACCATGAGCTGGATGAAGCCGGCCTGCTGCCCGGTCGCGTGCTCGATCCGCACGTCCTCGATGTTGATCCCGACGGCGCCGGCGTCCGCGAAGATGCGAGCGAGCTCACCCGGCTGGTCGGAGATCAGGACGGCGACGGCCTCGTACGCGGCGGGGGCGGCGCCGTGCTTGCCGGGGACCCGGGCCTGGCCCGCGTTGCCCTTGCGCAGCATCGTCTCGACTCCGTCGGCGCCCTCGCGGCGCTTGTCGTCGTCGGAGGACTGCAGGGCGCGCAGGGCCCGTACGGTCTCGTCGAGGTCGGCGGAGAGGTCGGTGAGCAGGTCGGCGACGGGGCCCGGGTTGGCGGAGAGGATGTCGATCCACATGCGCGGGTCGGAGGCGGCGATGCGGGTCACGTCGCGGATGCCCTGGCCGCAGAGGCGGACGGCGGCCTCCTCCGCGTTCTCCAGGCGGGCGGCGACCATGCCGGAGACGAGGTGCGGCATGTGCGAGACGAGGGCGACGGCCCGGTCATGGGCGTCGGCGTCCATGACGACGGGCACGGCCCGGCACAGGGCGACCAGTTCCAGGGCGAGGTTGAGGACCTCGGTGTCGGTGTCCCGGGTCGGGGTGAGCACCCAGGGCCGGCCCTCGAAGAGGTCGGCGGTCGCGGCGAGCGGGCCGCTGCGCTCGCGGCCGCTCATGGGGTGCGTGCCGATGTAGGCGGTGAGGTCGAGGCCGAGGGACTCCAGGTCGCGGCGCGGGCCGCCCTTGACGCTGGCGACGTCGAGGTAGCCGCGGGCGACGCCGCGGCGCATGGCGTCGGCGAGCTGCTGCGCGACGTGCGCGGGCGGCACGGCGACGACGCACAGGTCGACGACGCCCTCGGGGGCCTCGGCGCTGCCGGCGCCGAGGGCGGCGGCGGTGCGGGCCTGGCCGGGGTCGTGGTCCTCCAGGTGCACGGTGACGCCGCGCGAGGCGAGCGCCAGGGCGGCGGAGGTGCCGATGAGGCCGGTGCCGATGACGAGTGCGGTTCTCACTGGGCGATGTCCTTGCGCAGGGCGGCCGCGGCGCCGAGGTAGACGTGCGCGACCTCGGACTTGGGCAGCTCGGTGTCGACGTGCGCGAGGAGGCGGACGACGCGCGGCATGGCGCCGGCGATGTCGAGTTCCTGGGCGCAGATCAACGGGACGTCCACGATGCCGAGGCCGCGGGCGGCGGCCGCGGGGAAGGCGGAGTGCAGGTCGGGGGTGGCGGTGAACCAGATGGAGATCAGGTCGTCGCCGGTCAGGCCGTTCCGCTCGAGGACGGCGGTGAGCAGCTCGCTGACCTGCTCCTCCATGTGCCCGGCGTCGTCCCGTTCGAGTTGGACCGCGCCCCGGACCGCTCGTACCGCCACCGTGTCACTCCTTGATCCCGCGTACGTTCTGCCATCGCCCAGCGTAATCGCGCCGGTGCGAGCGGACGCGGGGGGGCCCGCCGGGGGGGCGCGCTCCCCCCCCCAGTCGCACATAGATATCGCGCGGTTGTTTTCGCCCTCCGCCCCGCTTAGGCGCGCGGGGGGGGCCGGCGGCGGGGCGCCTCTCTGCCGCGCGCCCCGCCGGGGGTGCGGGGGTGTGGGTACGGGGATCAGAGGCGCTGTTCCCTGACGAGGTCCTCCAGGGAGGCGCCGGAGGGCACCTGGCCGTCGGGGGTGAGCCGGTCGACGACCTGCGGGAGCTGCCGGGCCACCTGCTGGGCGGCCTCGTCGCGGCTCACGCCCGCCTCGGCGGCGACCTTGTCGAGGGTGTCGTCGGGGACGGCCTGCTTGACCTGCTCGGGGGTGAGCGGCTGGTTGTCGCCGGTGCCGATCCAGGAGTCGAGCTGCCGCTGGTCGCCGAGGCCCGACTTCGTGATCATGTCCATCAGGCCGCCCAGCGGATCGGAGCCCGCCGCGCCGCCTCCGGCCCTGCCCGCGAGCACGCTCTGCAGCAGCGAGCCGAGGACATTGGCCCCGGCTCCTCCTCCGCCGCCCGCCGCGCTCCCGCCGCCTCCGCCGAGGAGACCGCCGAGCAGACCGCCCAGATCCATTCCTGCCATGACCTTGTGCCTTTCGGTGTGCCGCACACGACCACCTCAATGTCACCCGGGCCGCCCCCTGCCGCCACTCGGTGCGACCGGCGCTCGTAGGCTCCGGGCATGGAACCGGAGCGGCTGGTGCGTGATCACACGGTGTACGCGTGCGTGATGGGTTCGCGTGCCTTCGGGCTGGCCACGGAGGGCAGCGACACGGACCGGCGGGGCGTGTTCCTGGCGCCGACGCCGCTGTTCTGGCGCTTCGAGAAGCCGCCGACGCATGTGGACGGGCCGGCCGAGGAGCAGTTCTCGTGGGAGCTGGAGCGGTTCTGCTCGCTGGCGCTGCGGGCGAACCCGAACGTGCTGGAGTGTCTGCACTCGCCGATCGTGGAGCGGATCACGGACACGGGGCGTGAACTGCTCGGCCTGCGCGACGCGTTCCTGTCCCGGCAGGCGCACGACACGTTCGCCCGGTACGCGCTCGGCCAGCGCAAGAAGCTGGAGGCGGACGTGCGCACGCACGGCGCCCCGCGCTGGAAGCACGCCATGCACCTGCTGCGCCTGCTGACCTCCTGCCGGGATCTGCTGCGCACCGGGGAGCTGGTGATCGACGTGAGCGGGCAGCGGGAGGAACTGCTCGCGGTGAAGCGCGGCGAGGTGCCGTGGCCGGAGGTCGAGCGCCGGATGGCGGCCCTCGCGGCCCAGGCCGAGCAGGCCGCGGAGCACACTCCCCTTCCGGCCGAGCCGGACCGGGCCCGGGTCGAGGACTTCCTCGTCCGGACCCGGCGGGCCTCAGCCCTGGAGGCCCGCTAGCCGTACCCGGACGATCAGGTCGTCGAGCGCGTCGTACGCGCCCGGCTCGTCCGGCAGCGTGCTCGCGGCCTGCGCCGCGTCGAGCTCCGCGTGCAGCGTCTCGACGTCGGCGGCGGCCCGCTCGTGGGGGAGGTCGGTGCCGCCGTGCTCGGCGGCGGCCTTAGCCTCGATCAGCCCGGGCAGGTAGCCGGGGGCGTCGACGGCGTCGAGCAGGGTGGGCAGATGGGCCTCGACGCGGCCGGTGCGCATGAGGTGGATGCCGGTGAGCAGGACGCGGAAGGTGTAGAGCAGCGGCTTGAGTTCGCGCGTCCTGTCGTAGAGCCGCCACTGGGTGCCGGCGAAGCCGCGGTAGTGGTGGGCGTGGTGCCGGGTGAGGACGCCGGGCGCGAGCGCGACGAGTTCGGCGTGCGCCGGGCTGGTGTGCACGACGAGCGGCGAGAGCAGCTGCTCCAGGACGTAGCCGTTGCGGCGCAGCATCAGGCGGACGAACTTGCGCAGGTCGTGGGTGACGAGGTCCATCTCGACGCCGTCCTTGTCCCACATCCGTGAGCGGGTCTCGTCCGGTTCGCGCAGTCCTACGAGCGCCCGCGGCGGCAGCAGGTGGACCCCGCGCAGGTCGACGTCGGAGTCCTGGGACGGGAAGCCGTACAGGTGGGCGCCGGAGACGGTCGCGAAGAGCAGCGGGTCCGTCTGGTCGGCGACGATCGCGCCGAGGTCGGCGCCGGTGGGCAGTCCGGCGCCGGCGAGGGCGGTCGCGTCGGGGAGGGCGGTCACAGGGTGCCTCCGTCCCAGGCGGCGCCGATCGCGAGGAGTTCGTCGCGGTGCTCGACGCGCTCGACCCAGTCCTCGGGCCAGGCGTCGGTGCCGAGGTGGGCGCCCGCGAAGGCGCCGGTCAGGGCCGCGATCGAGTCGGAGTCGCCGGAGGTGCAGGCGGCCCGGCGCAGGGCGAGGACGGGCTCGTCGACGAAGAGCAGGAAGCAGAACAGGGCGGTGGCGAGGGCCTCTTCGGCGATCCAGCCGGCGCCGGTGACGAGGCAGGGGTCGATCTCGGGGTTGGGGTCGCGCAGGGCGGCCTCGAGCTTCTCGAGCACGGCGAGGCACTCGTCCCAGCCGCGGGTGACGAAGTGCTCGGGGTCCGGGTCCTGGGAGCCGCGCCACAGGTCGCCGAGCCAGTCCTCGCGGTAGACGGTGCGGCTGCGCAGGGCGTGGGAGCGCAGCTGTCCGACGAGTCCGGCCGGGTCGACGCCTTCGGCGAGGAGCTGGACGGCCCGTGCGGTGAGGTCGCTCGCGGCGAGGGCGGTGGGGTGGCCGTGGGTGAGCGCGGCCTGCAGCTGGGCGGCGCCGGAGCGCTGCGCGTCGCTCAGGCCGGGGACGAGGCCGAGCGGGGTGACCCGCATGTTGGCGCCGCAGCCCTTGGAGTGGATCTGGGTGGCCTGCTGCCAGCGGCGGTCGCTGTCGAGGAGGCGGCAGGCGGTGAGGCAGGTGTTGCCGGGCGCGCGGTTGTTGTCGGGCGAGTGGTACCAGTCGACGAACTCCTCGCGCAGCGGCCGCTCGAACCGCTTCGGGCCGAGGGTGCCGCGCCCCATGCCGGTACGCAGGGCGCGGGCGACGGCGAGTGCCATCTGGGTGTCGTCGGTGATGTGGGCCAGCGGCCGGGGCAGGTCCATGTCCCGCCAGGGGCCGAGCTTGGCGAGGATCGACGGGACGTCGTTGAACTCGGTCGGGAAGCCGAGCGCGTCCCCGAGGGCGAGGCCGACGAGGGAACCGGTGGCGGTGTTCTTGGTCGGGGCGGTCATCGGCGGGTTCCCTCCGTGGGAGCGGGCTCGGGTGCGGGGCGCAGCAGCGGTGGGTGGAGCGAGTCGGCGCCGCCGCCGCGGTAGAGGGCGGCGGGCTTGCCGCGGCCGCCGGTCAGCCGGGAGGCGCCGGGGATCTGGGCGACGAAGCCGGGGGTCGCGAGGACCTTGCGCCGGAAGTTCGCGGGGTCGAGCTCGGTGCCCCAGACGACCTCGTAGACGTGGCGGAGCTCGCCGAGGGTGAACTCGGGCGGGCAGAACGCGGTGGCGAGGCAGGTGTACTCGAGCTTGCCGCCGATCCGCTCGTGGGCGTCGGCGAGGATCCGGTCGTGGTCGAAGGCGAGGGGCCCGTGGGCTCCGGTGTCCGCGCCGCCGTACGGGATCCAGGCGGCGCGGGCCGCGTCGCCGCCGCCGTGCGCCTGCGGGGCGTCGGGGACGAGCGCGGCGAAGGCGACGGAGACGACCCGCATCCTCGGGTCGCGCCGCGGGTCGCTGTAGGTGCGCAGCTGTTCCAGGTGCAGGCCCGCCACGTCGTCGAGCCCGGTCTCCTCGGCGAGCTCGCGCCGGGCGGCGGCCTCGGCGGACTCGTCGGGCCGCAGGAAGCCGCCGGGCAGGGCCCAGCGTCCGGCGTAGGGCTCCTGGCCGCGCTCGACGAGCAGGATGTGCAGGGTGCCGGAGCGGATGGTGAAGACGGCCAGATCGACGGTGACGGCGAAGGGCTCGTAGGCGTGCTTGTCGTACGCCGGTGTGGCGTGGGCCGGTGCGCTGGGTGCGGCCGGTGTGTCGGTGCCGGGCATGCGGCGACCCCCTCCCGTTATTGGTCTACCTGACCTTAAAGGGAGGGGGTCGCCGCTCACAAGCCCTGCGGGCCTACAGGTCGACTTCCTTCATCAGCATGCCGACCTCCGTGTTCGACAGGCGGCGCAGCCAGCCGGACTTCTGGTCGCCGAGGGTGATCGGCCCGAAGGCCACCCGCACCAGCTTGTCGACCGGGAACCCGGCCTCGGCCAGCATGCGGCGCACGATGTGCTTGCGGCCCTCGTGCAGGGTCACCTCGACCAGGTAGTTCTTGCCGGTCTGCTCCACGACGCGGAAGTGGTCCGCCTTCGCGTACCCGTCCTCCAGCTGGATGCCGTCCTTGAGCTGCTTGCCCAGGTCGCGCGGGATCGGGCCGACGATGTGCGCGAGGTAGACCTTCTTCACGCCGTACTTCGGGTGGGTCAGCCGGTGCGCCAGCTCGCCGTGGTTGGTGAGCAGGATGACGCCCTCGGTCTCGGTGTCGAGCCGGCCGACGTGGAACAGCCGCGTCTCACGGTTGTTCGTGTAGTCCCCGAGGCACTGCCGGCCCTCGTTGTCCTCCATCGTGGAGACGACACCGGCCGGCTTGTTGAGCGCGAAGAACTGGTACGACTGCGTGGCGACGGTCAGCCCGTCGACCTTGATCTCGTCCTTCTCGGTGTCGACGCGCATGCCCTGCTCGAGCACGATCTCGCCGTTGACCTCGACACGGGCCTGCTCGACGAGCTCCTCACAGGCACGCCGCGAGCCGTAGCCGGCGCGGGCGAGGACCTTCTGCAGCCGCTCGCCCTCCTGCTCGGCGCCGGGGAAGGTCTTGGGCAGGTTCACCTTCGGCTTGCCCGCGTACCGCTCGCGGTTGCGCTCCTCGGCCCGCGCCTCGTACTCGCGCGAGGTCGCCGGGACCCAGCGGCCACGGCCCGTGGAGGGCTGCTGGCCGCGCTTGGGGCCGCCCTTGGCGCCGCCGCGCGCGGACGCGCCGCGGCCCGACTTCGGGCCGTCCTGGGTGCCGCCGGGGCCTACGTCGTAACGCCGCTCCTCGGGACGCGGCTTCTTCGGGCGGCCGGCGCCGCCCTGCTTGTCATCGCGGTTGTTCCCGGCGCCACGGTAGTTACCGCGGCCACCGCTGCTCCCGCCGCGGCCGCCGCTGTTGCCACCACGGCTCCCGCCGTTGTTTCCGCTGCTGTTCCTGCCGCTGCTGCTTCGCATCAAATTTCCGTCTAGTCGTCTGCGTCCTCGTACCCCGGCGCATCGGGTGCGTCCGGGTCGAACGACGGGACCCCTTCCAGCGTGTCCGCCTCGATCGCGTCCGCCTCGGGGAGGAAGGGCGCGAGCTCCGGGAGCTCGTCCAGGCCGCGCAGGCCCATCCGCTCCAGGAAGTAGTTCGTCGTCCTGTACAGGATCGCACCTGTTTCGGGTTCCGCGCCCGCCTCCTCGACGAGACCGCGCTGGAGCAGGGTCCGCATGACCCCGTCACAGTTCACCCCGCGCACGGCGGAGACCCGCGAACGGCTCACGGGCTGGCGGTACGCGACGACCGCGAGCGTCTCCAGAGCGGCCTGGGTCAGCCGCGCGACCTGCCCGTCGAGCACGAATCCCTCGACGGCGGCCGCGTACTCCGGCCGGGTGTAGAAGCGCCAGCCGCCGGCCACGGAGCGCAGCTCGAAGCCGCGGCCCTGGACGGTGTACTCGTCGGCCAGCGCGCGCAGGGCGTCCGCGACGGCCCGCTCGGGCCGCTGGAGGATCTTCGCCAGGTGCTTCTCGGTGGCGGGCTCGTCGACGACCATGAGGACGGCCTCCAGGGCGGGCTTGAGGTCGAGCCCGGCCACGCCGTCGTCGGGTACGGCACTCATACGGCCTCCTCCTGCTGCTCTCTGCGTGGTTCCTCCAGGCTTTCCGGCGCCCGGTCGAACTCGTCCGTCACGACGGGCGGGGCCCCGTCCGCGCCGCCGGTCCAGCGCACCAGGAGCTCGCCGAGCGCGGCCTCCTGGTCCAGGGCGACCGCCTTCTCCCGGTACAGCTCCAGCAGGGCGAGGAAGCGGGCCACGACCGTGAGCGTGTCGTCGGTGTCGGCCACGAGGTCCTGGAAGCTGGCCTCGCCGAGCTCGCGCAGCCGCGCGACCACCACCCCGGCCTGCTCCTGCACGCTGACCAGCGGGGCGTGGATGTGGTCCACGTAGACCTGCGGCTCGGGCTTCGGCTGCATCGCCTTCACGGCGAGCTTCGCGAAGCCCTCGGGGCCGATGCTGATGACGACGTCGGGCAGCAGCTCGGCGTGGTGCGGCTCCAGGCCCACCGTGCGCGGGTGGCGCCGCGCCTCGTCCTCGAAACGGGCGCTGAAGATGTCGGCGATCCGCTTGTACGCGCGGTACTGGAGCAGCCGGGCGAACAGCAGGTCCCGCGCCTCCAGGAGCGCGAGATCGCCCTCGTCCTCGACCTCGGCGGTGGGCAGCAGCCGCGCCGCCTTCAGGTCCAGCAGGGTCGCGGCGACGACCAGGAACTCGGTCGTCTGATCCAGGTCCCAGTCCGGCCCCATGGCGCGGATGTGCGCCATGAACTCGTCGGTCACCTTGGACAGCGCGACCTCGGTGACATCGAGCTTGTGCTTGGCGATCAGCTGCAGCAGCAGGTCGAAGGGGCCCTCGAAGTTCGCCAGCCGGACGGTGAACTTCCCGTCGTCCGCACCGGTCTCGGGCTCGGGCTCGGACGCGGGCTCCTCGGCCACCACTTCCGCGACATCCGGCTCCGCGACCGCCTCAGGCTCGGGGGCGGGCTCCTCGGCCACCGGCTCAGGTGCGGGTTCCGGCTCTCGCGGTGGAGCCGCCGCCGCGCCGCGGCCCAGCGCGCGTCGGGGCGGGCGCTCGGGCGGGGCGGGGCTCGGATCGTTCTCAGGCATCAAGGCCGGAGGCTACCGCTACCGCCCGCGCAGCCGGCGTACGAGAATGCTCGCGTCCCCGCGGGACTCCAGGTCGGCCAGGACGACGGCGACGGCCTCGCGCACGATGCGGCCCCGGTCGACGGCGAGCCCGTGCTCACCGCGCAGCACGAGGCGCGCGTGCTCGAGGTCCATCAGCTCCTCGGCGGAGACGTAGACGGTGATCTTCTCGTCGTGCCGCTCGCGGCCGCTGGGCCGGCGATTGGCGGCACGGGAGCGGCGCCGGGCCCCGGCCGCCGCGCCGCGGCCCCAGCCCGAACCGTCCTGCGCGCGGCCCGACCGGCGCCGGTCGGCCCCGGCCGCCCCCCCCCCGCG
>NZ_JBHYTK010000158.1:13360-18862 GCF_042749255.1 Streptomyces sp. NPDC059524
CGCTCTTTAGTGTCGGGGCGGGGGGCGGGGCGGGGGGGGGGTGGTGGGGGGGCGGGGGGGGGGGCGCGGGCCGGGGCCGCGCCGCCGCGGCCACTGCCAGAACCTTCCTGCGCGCTCCCCGACGGACGCCGGTCGGACGCGGCCGCGCCCTCGCCCGCCGCGCCGCGGCTGCGCGAGCCGGAGTCGGACTCCGCCTCGGCGGCGGCGTGCTCGGCGCCCTCGGACGACGGGTCCGCCCCGTCCTCCTTGGCCGCCGGGGACGAGGACGCCGCACCGGCCGCCTCGTCGCTCTCGCCCGCCGGACTCGGCACCCGGGGTTCACCGTTCGCGTTCGCCGTGCGCCTCGGCGACGACGCCTGCAGTGCCATGCCCCCGGTCGTACGGAACAGTTCGTCGGCCCCCGGCAGACTCACTCGGCGTGACACCGGGCGAGCACCTCCCTGGCGAGCTGACGGTAGGCGGCGGCACCGACCGAGTTCGAGGCGTACGTGGTGATGGGCTCGCCGGCGACCGTGGTCTCCGGGAAGCGCACCGTGCGGCCGATGACCGTGTGGTAGACGTGATCGTCGAACGCCTCGACCACGCGCGCGAGGACCTCACGGCTGTGCACGGTCCGCGAGTCGTACATCGTGGCGAGGATGCCGTCGAGCTCCAGGTCGGGGTTGAGCCGCTCCTGGACCTTCTCGATCGTCTCGGTCAGCAGGGCCACACCGCGCAGCGCGAAGAACTCGCACTCCAGCGGCACGATCACCTTGTGAGCGGCCGTCAGCGCGTTCACGGTGAGCAGGCCGAGCGAGGGCTGACAGTCGATCACGATGTAGTCGTAGTCGGACATCAGCGGCTTCAGGGCGCGCTGCAGCGTGGACTCGCGCGCCACCTCGCTCACCAGCTGGACCTCGGCGGCCGAGAGGTCGATGTTGCTCGGCAGCAGGTCCATGTTCGGGACCGCGGTCTTCAGGAGGACCTCGTCGGCCGACATGCCCCGCTCCATGAGCAGGTTGTAGACGGTGAGGTCGAGCTCCATCGGGTTGACGCCGAGGCCGACCGACAGGGCACCCTGCGGGTCGAAGTCGACGAGCAGCACCCGGCGTCCGTACTCGGCGAGCGCGGCACCCAGGTTGATGGTCGACGTGGTCTTGCCGACGCCGCCCTTCTGGTTGCACATCGCGATGATCTTCGCCGGGCCGTGGTCGGTCAGCGGTCCTGGGATCGGGAAGTACGGGAGCGGGCGCCCGGTCGGGCCGACGCGCTCGCGGCGCTGACGGGCAGCGTCCGGGGCGAGCGTGGCCGCGTACTCGGGATCGGGCTCGTACTCGGCGTCGGGGTCGTAGAAGTGCCCCTCGGGCAGTTCGTCGTAGTCGGCGAAGTGGCTGTGTGTGTCGCCGCTTCGGTCGCCGGCCATGGCGTTCACGTGATGGCCATCCATGCTCTGGTGTGCTGTCTGCGTCGGCGTCTGCGGGGGGCTGCTCCGGTAGCCGCTCTGGTGGGCCGCGAAGGTGCGTACAGCGACGGAGCCGACAGCCTGAAGCCCCGCGGGTCCCTGCCCGCCCGGCCGGCCACCTCCGGGAGTAAATGTCGACTCATTCACAAGTCGTCTTACCTCCTTGGACGTGACCAGGAACATTTATCGATAGGTCAGCGTGGCACCATGCCGACGGTTGGCGACTCTATGGCGTGTCACCGCTCCGCAGCAACACAATCCACCGGACCCGGCACGATGTGTCGGTAATGGAACACCCTCATGTCAAGGGCGTACGGGGGTTCTTCGCCACGTTTCGCGAGGGAGCGAATCGGTTAAAGGGTTACCTTCAAGGCGAGTTGACCATGTCCTGACCCATGCGCGTACGGCCGGACCTCTGACGAGGTCCGGCCGTGGGCGTGAGATTGACGACTTCGGTTGACGTCAGCCGAGGAGCGTCTCGAGCTCGAGGTGCTCGAGACCGTGCGCCTCGGCGACCTCCTTGTAAACCACCTTGCCGTCATGGGTGTTGAGGCCCAGGGCGAGCGCGGGGTCACGGCGCAGGGCCTCGACCCAGCCGTTGTTGGCCAGCGACACGATGTAGGGCAGCGTGGCGTTGGTCAGCGCGTACGTCGACGTGTTGGGCACGGCGCCCGGCATGTTGGCGACGCAGTAGAAGACCGAGTTGTGGACCTGGAAGGTCGGCTCGGCGTGCGTGGTCGGGTGCGAGTCCTCGAAGCAGCCGCCCTGGTCGATCGCGATGTCGACAAGGACACTTCCGGGCTTCATCTTGGCGACGAGCTCGTTGGTGACCAGCTTCGGGGCCTTGGCGCCCGGGATGAGGACGGCGCCGATGACGAGGTCGGCCTCGACGACGGCCTTCTCCAGCTCGTAGGCGTTGGAGACGATCGTCTGCACCTTGGTGCCGAAGATCTTGTCAGCCTCGCGGAGCTTGTTGATGTCCTTGTCGAGCAGGGTCACGTGGAAGCCCATGCCGACGGCGATCTGCGTGGCGTTCCAGCCGGAGACGCCGCCGCCGATGACGACGGCCTTGCCGGCGTGGGTGCCGGGGACGCCGCCGGGGAGCACGCCGCGGCCGCCG
Organism: Streptomyces sp. NPDC059524; assembly: GCF_042749255.1. Taxonomy (NCBI): domain Bacteria; kingdom Bacillati; phylum Actinomycetota; class Actinomycetes; order Kitasatosporales; family Streptomycetaceae; genus Streptomyces; species Streptomyces sp. NPDC059524. Next base: position 15,922 of record NZ_JBHYTK010000158.1, read on the forward strand.
ACCGAGCGCATCAGGTGGTAGGCGCCGACCTGCGGGGCCAGACGGCCCGCGACCTCGGACATCGGGGCGAGCAGCGGGAGCGCGCGGTTCGCGGTCTCGACCGTCTCGTACGCGATGGCGGTGGTGCCGGACTCGAGGAGCGCGTCCGTGCACTCCTTGGAGGCGGCGAGGTGCAGGTAGGTGAAGAGGGTCTGGTCCTTGCGGAGGCGGTGGTACTCCTCCGCGATCGGCTCCTTGACCTTCAGGAGCAGGTCGGCGGTGGCCCAGACCTCGTCGGCGGTGCCGAGGATCTGCGCTCCGGCCGAGACGTACTCGTCGTCCGTGATCGAGGAGCCGACACCGGCGTTCTGCTCGATGAAGACCTGGTGGCCGTGGCGCACGAGCTCATGCACGCCGGCGGGGGTGATGGCCACCCGGAACTCGTTGTTCTTGACCTCGCGGGGGATGCCGACCTTCATCGTCGATCACGGTCCTTGGCTCAGGGGATTTCTCGGGCAATGCACTACATACCAGTGTGCCGGGGGACACACCAGGAGAGACCGCGGAATCACCGCAGCGGAGCCAGTCTAATGAAGGTTTTCTTGCTGTCTAGCCTTTCGTTGCATCAATCTTCAGAGGATGCACTACGGATTTCGTAGGCGTTCGCGGCCTCCTCCGAAGGTTTTACCTCCGGAGTGAGCTCCTCCCCCAGCATGCGCTCGGCCGCGCCCCGGTGCAGCTTGGCCGCCGCGGGGTCGCCCAGTCGTTCGAGGGTGTCGGCCAGCCGCAGCTGGAGCGCGGCCTGCAGCCGGACGTCCTTGGCCTGACGTGCCCATTCGACCGCCTCCTGGCAGGTGCGCAGCGACTCCTCGGGCCGCCCCGCGTACTCCTGCACCCGCGCCAGCTCACTCAACGCCCGCGCCTGCGCGGGCACATCGCCCTGCTTGCGGTACCCGGCCACCGCCGAGCGCCAGCTGCGCAGCGCCTCCCCGTACCGGCCCGCGTAGGTGTGCACGGCGGCGATCCGGCCGTGCAACCGCGCGGCGTCGGCCCGCTCCCCGCGCGCGAGCCGTTGCGCGAGGGCCCGCCCGTACCAGTCGGCGGCCCGCTGCCAGTCCCCCAGCTCCTGGTGCGCGCCGCCTACGGATTCCATCGCGCGGCCGGTCGCGTACGGGTCCCGGGCCTCACGTCCGGCGTCCAGCGCGGCCCGGTAGCGGGCGAGGGCGTCCCGGGTCCGGCCGGTCTGCGCGTCCACGTCGGCGAGGTTCAGCAGCGCCGCGGCCTTCTCGCGGGGCAGGTCACGGCGCTCGGCGACGTCCAGCACCATGCGGTGGATCCCGTACAGCTCGGGGGCCGCCGCCTCGGTGCCGCGGTGGGCGACCAGGGCCCGGGCCAGCGCCGACATCAGCCGCCGGGCCAGGGTGTCGAGCTCGCCGTCCGCGACGGCCAGGCGGGCCGCGGCGAGCAGCGCGGGCTGCCGGACGCGCAGCCACTCGGCGGCGGCCGCGGGGTCCGCGAACCGCAGGGCGCTGGGCAGCCCGGCCAGCTTCTTGCGGGCCGGGGACCCGTCGGGCTCGGTGACGGCGCGGCAGGAGGTGAGCAGCCGTACGGTGCGCTCCAGCATGCGGGCGCGGGCCAGCTGCACCTCGCCGGGCCGGTCCTGGGTCTCGGTGAGCCCGCGCAGCAGCGGCACCAGGCAGCCCGGCACCTCGTACTGGGGCAGCTCGGAGGGCACGGCGCGGACCAGGCCGAGGGTCACGAAGTCGTCGAGGGTGGTCTGCGCGGCGGACACGGAGCAGCCGGCCAGCGCGGACGCCGTGTGCGGGTCCACGTAGCCGTCGGGGGCCAGCGACAGATAGCGCAGTATCCGGGCGGCGGGCCCGGGCAGCGTGGCGTAGGAGTGCCGGAAGACCCGGGCGAGCGCGGTGCCCTCCCCGTCCTGGGCGTGCAGCTGCTTGGCCAGGTCGGCGACCGACTCCTTGGGGCGTACGGCGAGCCAGCCGCCGGCGAGTTCGAGCGCGGCCGGCTCGGCCCCGCACAGTTCGACCAGGGACTCGGCCGAGCGCGGGTCGCAGGTGATGCGGACGGAGCCGGTGTGGCGGGTGAGCAGTTCGAGCGCGGACTTGGTGTCGAGTCCGCCGAGGGTGCAGGGCCGTACGTCGGGGATGCCGGTGAGGGGGCCCTCGGCGACGGCGACGACCAGGCAGTCCGGGGTGTCGGGCAGCAGCTGGTCGACCTGTTCGGCGTCCTGGGCGTCGTCGAGGAACAGGACGACGCGGCGCAGGGCGAGCCCCTCGCGCAGCCGTTCCGTGAGGTCGTCGGCCGACTCGCCGGGCGGCGCGGGCAGTTCGAGCGCGTCGAGCAGCTCACGGGCCACGCGTTCGGTGGGAACGGGGGTGCCGTCGGCGCCGCTCAGCCGGACCCGCAGCGCCCCGTCCGGGTACCGCTCGGCGACCTCGCGCAGCAGTTCCCCGGCCAGTGCGGTGCGGCCGGTGCCGGGGCGGCCGGCGATGAGCAGGACGCGGGCGCGGGGGGCCTTGCGGCCGGACAGGGTGTCGAGTCCGGCCCGTTCGATGTCGGACCTGAGTTCGGCCAACTCCCGGCGGCGGCCCAGGAACTGACGGTTCGCCTGCGTACGGGGCCGGGGTTTGCGGGAGCTGCGGGGTGCGGGTCCGGACGACTTCCCGACCGCCGTCACGTCGTCCGACTCGACCGCCTGATCCGTCACGGGCCACGCTCCGTCTCACCCATCCCCTCCGGGGGTCGGCAGGGGCGATCCCGAGCCTAGTTCAGGGGGTGCGGGTGCCCTGGGCGGGCGGCGCGCACAAGTCCCCTGATCGGATCAGCGGATTGTGGGACCGGGTGAGGTTTCGTCGCGGGCTGCGGGCCGGTGGGGCTTCTCGCGCAGTTCCCCGCGCCCCTGCAGGCATGCGGCTTCGCCGCGCCTTCCTCCGATGAAAGG
>NZ_JBHYTK010000159.1:0-18848 GCF_042749255.1 Streptomyces sp. NPDC059524
GAACTGCGCGAGAAGCCCCGCCGGCCGTCAGCCGACGACGAACGGGCCGGAGTCACGGCGCGTCAGTCCTCGTGGCCGAGCTGGAGGTCCCGTTCGGTGCGGCCGCCCCCGGCGACCTGAAGCACGGTCGCCACCGGGGGGTAGCCCGCCGCGATCACCGTGTACTCCCCCGACGAGAGGTCGACGAAGCGGAACGCCCCGTCCCCACCGGTGGTGAGCGTGTCGACGACGTTCCCGGCCGCGTCCAGCAGCGTCACCCGCGCGTCCTCCACGGGCCGCCCCCCGAGCGCCCGCACCGTCCCCCGGAGCACCGCCCCGCCCGCGAGCTCGACGTCCTGGCGGGTCTCGCGCGCGGCCATGACCGTGACGGGCAGCGCGGCGGGCCGGAACGCGGGCGCGCTGGCGGCCAGCGTGTACTCCCCGGCGACGAGTTCGGAGATGACGTAGCCGCCCTCGCGCCCGCTGCGGGTGGTCGCGACGACCTCTCCGTGGACGTTCGTCAGGGTGACGGTCGCCTCGCGGACGGGGGATCCGTCGGCCGTGACGACGGACCCGGCGAGGCGTCCCGCGCCGCCGAGGACCACGTCGAGCTCGACGGGCCGCTCCCCCACCGTGACGGTGACGGCCTGCGGCTGGTGGCCCCCGGCGGCGGCGATCAGCACGTACGAGCCGGAACCGGGCGTCGAGAGGGCGTACCGCCCGTCGTCGCCGCTCGCGCCGCGCCCGATCTGGGTGCCGCCGACGTCGATGAGGGTGAGGGCGGCGCGCGGCACGACGGTGCCGTCGGGGTGCTGGACCGTGCCGCAGACCGGGATTCCGGCGGCGTGCGCGGCCCGCTCCTGGGCCGGGATCACGGGGTGCGCGGAGGAGGAGGTGGAGGCGGCGCTGGACAACAGGGGTGTCTCCTTGAGGAAGAAGGCGAGCAGCAGGCCGAGGACGAGGACCGGCACCAGGTACAGGAAGATCCGGGGCATCGCGTCGGCGTACGCCTCGATGTACGGGGTGCGCAGCGCCTCGGGCATCGCGTGCACGAGCTGCGGGGTGATCGATTCGGCGTCGGGGCCGTGGCCGCCGGCGGGCAGCCGGTCGGCGAGGGAGTCGGCGAGCCGGTTCGCGAAGAGCGTGCCGAAGATGGCGGCACCGACGCTGCCGCCGATCTGCCGGAAGTAGTTGTTGGCACTGGTGGCGGTGCCGAGGTCGGCGGGCCGTACGGAGTTCTGCACGGCCAGCACGAGGACGGGCATGATCAGGCCGATGCCGGCGCCGAGGACGGCCATGTAGACGCTGTACTCCAGGCGCGGGGTGTCGACCTCGAGGCGGGAGAGCAGATACATGCCGAGCGTGGACAGGGCGCTGCCGAGGATCGGGTAGATCCGGTAGCGGCCGGTGTGGCTGATGAGCTGGCCGGACAGGACGGAGGCGCCGACGACGCCGCCCATCATCGGGAGCATGAGGAGCCCGGACTCGGTGGCGCTGGCGCCGTCGACCATCTGCAGGAAGGTCGGCAGGTAGCTGGCGGCGCCGAAGAGGGCGACGCCGACGACCATGCCGACGAGCCCGCTGAGGTTGAACACGGAGTCGCGGAACAGCCGCAGCGGGATGAGGGGTTCGGCCGCGTACTTCTCGGCGACGACGAAGAGCACGGCACAGAGCGCGGCGCCCGCGCCGAGTCCGACGATGACCCGGTCGCCCCACGCGTACTCGGTGCCGCCCCAACTGGTCAGCAGGACCAGGCAGGTGGAGGCGGCGGCCAGCAGCAGGGCGCCCAGGACGTCGAGCCGTGCCTTCTTGGCCGGTTTGGGGAGCTTGAGGACGGCGGCCGTGACGGCGAGGGTGACCAGGCCGAACGGCACGTTGATGTAGAAGCACCAGCGCCACGACAGGTGGTCGGTGAAATACCCGCCGAGCAGGGGTCCCGCGACGGACGCGAGGCCGAACGCGGCGCCGATCAGGCCCATGTAGCGGCCGCGTTCGCGCGGCGGCACGATGTCGCCGATGATCGCCTGCACGCCGATCATGAGGCCGCCCGCGCCGACGCCCTGGACGGCGCGGAAGGCGATGAGCTGGTCCATGCTCTCGGCCCGGCCGGCGAGTCCGGAGCCGATGATGAAGACGACGATCGCGAAGAGGAAGACGCCCTTGCGGCCGAAGAGGTCGCCGAGCTTTCCGTAGATCGGCAGGCCGATCGTGGAGGTCAGCAGGTAGGCGGTGATCGCCCAGGACATCTTGTCGAGGCCGTGCAGCTCGCCGACGATCTTCGGGAGCGCGGTGGCGACGATCATCTGCTCCAGCGCGGCGAGCAGCAGCGCGAGCATCAGGCCGACGAAGACCATGCGCACCCGGCGCGGGCTCAGTCCGTGCCCGGGGAGCGGGGGCGGGGCGGCCTCCCGCGGCGGGTCGGCCGCGGCGACCGGTTCCGGGGCGGGGGCCGGCACCGGACTCCCCACCGGCTCGGTCTCCAGCGTCGTCGTGCCCACCTGCCACTCCCCTCGTCGCCCTTGCGCCGCCCATTTCTCGCATTACGCGACAACGGGGGGCAAGCGCGACGAGATGCCGCTCAGGAGGACATCGGAGATGAATGCGCCGGTCGGAGCCCTACGGCGTACAACCGGCGCGAAACGAAAACCACTCGAAACGGTGAGCGGTGAATCGGTGCGCGAAGCGCGCCTTCGGGGGTGCGGGGCCCCGGCCTACTTCTCGACCTCGGCGGCGAGCTTGGCGAGGACGGCGTCGTAGATCCGGCCGAGCCCCTTGGGCGCGAAGGTCTTCTCGAAGAAGCCGCCGATGCCGCCGGCGCCGTTCCACACGGTCGTGACCACGACGCGGGACTGACCCTCGCCGGCAGGGGTGACGCGCCAGGTCGTGACCATGGACGAGTTGCGGTCCTTCTCGACGAGCTCGCCGTCGGTGGGCTCGGAGACCTCGAGCAGGCAGTCGCGGACGCGCTTGCTGGTGGCCTGGAGCTTCCAGTGGACGAGGGTGCCCTCACCGTCGCCGCCCTCGCGCACCTCGTACTCGCTGAAGTGCTCGGGCAGCAGCTTCGCGCGGGTGCCGCTGTAGTCGGCGAGGGCGTCGAACACGTCGTCCGGCTTCGCGGCGACGACACGCTCCGTGATGGCCTCGACCTGCGCCATGACTCTTCCTCCAGCACTTGGTTCTTCGGGTGGTTCTTCAGGGGTGGTTCTGCAAGGTGTCGCGAGTTGACTGCGCCCAGCCAACCACCCGGCACAGCGGCCACCAAATCCGGTCCCGGAAAGGGTTCGCACGATCAAGGGAACATGTGTTCTATTCTGTGGCCAGTGCTAGCGAGGAGGCGTCATGCGCTGGGAGAACCTCACGGACCCCACGAGCTCCACAGACCTCACGGACCTCACGGGATCCACCGACGACGGGCGGACCGAACACGGCCGCGCGCCCGAAGCCGCGCTGTTCGGTGCGGACGCGGTCACGACCCGCACGATCGACACCCCCGAGTTCGCCGGCGTCACGTTCCACGAGATCCGGGCCCGCTCGATCGTCAACCGGGTGCCGGGCGCGTCCCGGATGCCGTTCGAGTGGACGGTCAACCCGTACCGGGGCTGCACGCACGCGTGCGTGTACTGCTTCGCCCGCAACACCCACCGCTATCTCGACCTGGACACCGGTCTCGGCTTCGACAGCCAGATCGTGGTGAAGGTGAACGCGCCGACGCTGCTGCGCCACCACCTCGCCTCACGCCGCTGGCACGGCGACCACATCGCGATGGGCACCAACGTCGACTGCTACCAGCGCGCGGAGGGCCGCTACCGCCTGATGCCGGGGATCCTGGAGGCGCTGCGCGACTACGCGAACCCGTTCAGCATCCTGACGAAGGGCACGCTGATCCTGCGCGACCTGCCCCTGCTGCGGCAGGCCGCCGACGTGACCGACGTGGGGATCTCGGTGTCGGTCGGCTTCGTCGACCAGGAGCTGTGGCGCACGGTGGAGCCGGGCACGCCCGCGCCCGAGCGCCGGCTCGACGTCGTCCGGGCCCTCACCGACGCGGGGATCGGCTGCGGGGTCCTGATGGCCCCGGTGATCCCCTTCCTCGGGGACCGGCCCGAGCAGCTGCGGGCCACGGTGCGGGCGGTCGCGCGGGCCGGCGCCACCTCCGTCACCCCGCTCGTGCTGCATCTGCGGCCCGGGGCCCGCGAGTGGTTCATGGCCTGGCTGGGCCGGCACCACCCGTATCTGGTGCGCCGCTACGAGCGGTTGTACGCGGAGGGCGCGTACGCCCCGAAGTGGTACCAGCGGCGGGTGACCCGTCAGGTGCACGAGCTGGCGGAGGAGTTCGGGATCGGGCCGTCCCGGGCGGCGCTGCGGCGCCGGGTGCCCGAGCCGCAGCCGGAGGCCGAGCCCGGGCCCGCGACACCCACTCAGCTGACGCTCCTGTGACCGCAATCGGGTCAAATTCGCACTGAACAGGTTCTTCCGGGCGCCCACTCCGGGACGATGCGGCTGGGCCGTGGACTCGCGGTCCTCCCCTCCGCCCTGGGAGGCTCCATGAAGAAGCGCGCAGTCGCGCTCTGCGGCGTCGCCGCCCTGGCCGCCGGTGCCGTCACCCCCGCCACCGCCGCCGCAGGCCCCGCGCCCACCCCGTCCTCCGCCGCCGCTTCCCTTGCCTGGAAGAAGTGCGGCACGAAGTCCTATCCGACCCTCCAGTGCGCCTCCCTGAAGGTGCCCCTGGACCACGACGACCCGCACGGCCGACAGATCACCCTCGCTCTGTCGCGTGTCCCGCACACCGCGAAGAAGTCGCAGGGCCCGCTCCTGGTGAACCCCGGCGGCCCGGGCGGCAGCGGCCTGACCCTCGCCGGGTTCGTCGCGTCGAACCTGCCGAAGAAGATCGCCGCCCAGTACGACGTGATCGGCTTCGACCCGCGCGGTGTCGGCAAGAGCAAGCCGGCCCTGGACTGCAAGCCCGGCCACTTCGACCCCGTACGCCCCTCCAGCGTGCCGACGACGCAGGCGATCGAGACGGCGAACCTGAACCGGGCGCAGGCCTTCGCGCGCGCGTGCGGCGAGAAGTACGGGGACGTCCTGCCGTTCATGGACACCGTGTCCAGCGTCAAGGACATGGACGCCATCCGCCGCGCGCTCGGCGCCCCGAAGCTCAACTACTTCGGCTACTCCTACGGCACGTACCTGGGCGCCGTGTACGCCAAGTACTTCCCCGAGCGGGTGCGGCGCTTCGTGCTCGACTCGATCGTGGACCCGACGGGCGTCTGGTACCGGGACAACATGTCCCAGGACCTCGCCTTCAACGCCCGCCACCAGGCCTTCCTCGCCTGGGTCGCGCGGCACGACGCCACGTACAAGCTGGGCAAGGACCCGGCCGCGGTCGAGGCGAAGTGGTACGCGATGCGGGACTCGCTGGCGAAGAAGCCGGCCAACGGCAAGGTCGGCGCGGGCGAGCTGGAGGACACCTTCCTGCCGGGCGGCTACTTCGACGGCTACTGGCCCTTCCTCGCCGAGGCGTTCGCCGCGTACGCGAAGAAGAAGGACACGGACCCGCTGGTCGAGGCGTACGAGAACTTCGCGGCGGTCGACGCCGAGGGCGACAACGGGTACAGCGTCTACACGGCGGTGCAGTGCCAGGACGCGCGCTGGCCGCGCAACTGGAACCGCTGGAGGGTCGACAACCGCCACATGAACGAGAAGGCGCCGTTCTCCACGTGGAACAACGCCTGGTACAACGCGCCGTGCGCGTTCTGGCCGACCCGCCCCGGGCGCCCGACGGACGTCGAGAACCACGCGGTGCCGCCGGTGCTGCTGTTCCAGGCGACGGACGACGGGGCGACCCCGTACGAGGGCGGCGTCGAGATGCACCGGCAGCTCTCCGGGTCGAGCCTGGTCGTCGAGGAGGGCGGCGGCAACCACGGCATCACGCTCAGCGGCAACGACTGCCTCGACGAGCACCTGGCCGCCTATCTGGCGAACGGGAAGGTGCCGCGGGGCGACGGCGGCGAGGCGGACGCGGTCTGCGCGAAGCTGCCCGACCCGAAGCCGCGCACGACGAAGGTGCTCCCCCGTTCCTCGGGCGGCACCGCGCTGCACGGGCTGCTCGGCTTCCGCGGCTGAAGCGCCCTCTCGCCTCTCTCGCGCTTCCGGTCTCTGTCAGGAGGCCGGGAGCCGGGCCAGGGCCGCGGCCGCCGCCATCGCGAGCCGCGGATGCGCGCTCGCCTCGGTGAGCACCTCGCGGGCCCGGGGGTCGGCGAGGCTGCCGAGACCCTCGACACAGGCGAGCGCCACCTTCCGGTACGGGTCGTGCGGGGCCAGGCGCCGGCGCAGCGTGGTGATCAGGGCCGGGGCCGATTCGGGGGCGCGCAGCCGGGTCAGCAGCCGGATCGGGTGCAGGGCGTAGGCGACGCGCAGCTCGTTCGTGGCGAGCGCGGCCGCGGCGCGGGCGGTGCGCGGGTCCCGTAACGCGGCGAGCGCGTCGGCGGCGGCCGCGCAGCGGTCCGGGTCCCGGTGGTTGAGCAGCAGGACGAGGGCCTCGAACGCGCGCCGGTCGCCCGCGAGGCCGAGCCGGTGAGCGGCCAGTTCCCTCGCCCACAACGGCTGTTCGGGCGCGGTGAGCACCGCGGCCAGGGTGTCGCGGTCCTCGGTCGCGGCGAGCCGCTCGAAGGCGGGCGTCCCACCGGCTTCCTTCCGGATGCGTTCCGTCACCGTTCGCGACTCTTCGTCCATGGCGGCCAGGGTAGACGCGCCCGGCCTGCGGCGACATAGATCACAGCGAAAGACCAACCGCGAGGACTGGCGCGCTCGTTACTGGGTGGTTAAGCTCAGTTGAGCGGGACACACTCTCCCGCAGCACCACTCCAGGCGGCCTGGTGACGCAGCCGCCCCGAGTGTCAGTCGGTTCGGTACCGCGGTTTCGCAGTACCAGCACTTCCCTTCTCAGTACGGCACGGCTCCGGGACAGGGCCGTCCGGTTCCGCCCCCGCGATCCGCCCTGCACGGCCGGTCGCGCGGGTCAACTCCCGTACGCCTTCCGCCTTTCCGGCGTTCGCGTACGACCCCTCAGTCGTCACCCTCACTCCTGGAGTTCCCGGATGGACGCTCCCCTGTCCCCTCTCTCGACGATCGCCGTCGTCGGTCTCGGCACCATGGGCACCGGCATCGCCGAGGTGCTCGCCCGCGCCGGCCGCGAGGTCATCGGCATCGACATCAGCGAGGCCGCCACCGGGCAGGCCGTCGCCGCCCTGGAGGCCTCGACGGCGCGTGCGGTGCGCCGTGAGCACCTCACCGAGCAGCAGCGCGCGGACCTGCTCGCCCGCTTCCGTACGTTCACCGACCTGCAGGCCGCGGCCGGCGCCGACCTGGTCATCGAGGTCGTGCCCGAGTCGTACGAGATCAAGCAGCAGGTCTTCCGGGACCTGGACGCGATCGTGCGGCCCGAGACGATCATCGCGACGGGCACCAACGCGTTGTCCGTGACCCGGCTCGCCGCCGACTCGGCCCGCCCCGAGCGCGTGCTCGGCCTGCACTTCTTCAACCCTGCGCCCGCGATGAAGCTCGTCGAGGTCGTCTCCAGCGTGCTGACCGCGCCGACCGCGGTCACCGCCGTCACCGAGCTCGCCGTCGAGCTGGGCAAGGAGCCCGTCGCGGTCGGCGCCCGGCCCGGTTTCGTCGCGGACGGTCTGCTCTTCGGCTACCTCAACCAGGCCGCCGCGATGTACGAGGCCAAGTACGCCTCCCGCGAGGACATCGACTCCGCGATGCAGCTCGGCTGCGGTCTGCCGATGGGCCCGCTGGCGCTGCTGGACCTGATCGGCATCGACACCGCGCGCACCGTCCTCGACGCGATGTACGCCGAGTCCCGCGACCGGCTGCACGCCCCCGCGCCGATCCTCAAGCAGCTCGCCGAGGCGGGGCTGACCGGCCGCAAGGCGGGCCGCGGCTTCTACTCGTACGAGGCGCCCGGCAGCGAGGTCGTCGTGCGGGACGCGCTGACGCCGCTGACCGACGCGGACGCGGCGCCCACCCGTACGGTGCGCTCCGTCGGTGTCGCCGGCTCCGGGACGATGGCCTCCGGCATCGTCGAGGTGTTCGCGAAGGCCGGCTACGACGTCGTGCTCGCCGCCCGCAGCGAGGAGAAGGCGGAGAAGGCCAAGGCCCGCATCGCCAAGTCGCTCCAGCGCTCCGTCGACAAGGGCCGGATGACCGCCGAGACCGCGGAGCAGACGCTCGCGCGGATCACGCCGGCCGGCACCTACGACGCCTTCGCGGATGTCGACCTCGCGCTCGAGGCCGTCGCCGAGGACCTGGAGATCAAGCAGCAGCTGTTCGCCACGTTCGACAAGGTCTGCAAGCCGGGGGCGATCCTGGCGACGACCACCTCGTCGCTGCCCGTCGTCGCCTGCGCCCGCGCCACGTCGCGGCCGCAGGACGTGATCGGCATGCACTTCTTCAACCCGGCGCCCGCGATGAAGCTCGTCGAGGTCGTGCGCACGGTCCTGACCGGCGACGACGTGCACGCCACCGTCCGCGACCTCACGCTCAAGGTCCGCAAGCACCCGGTGGACTGCGGCGACCGGGCCGGCTTCATCGTGAACGCTTTGCTGTTCCCGTACCTGAACAACGCGATCAAGATGGTGCAGGAGCACTACGCGACGCTGGACGACATCGACGCCGCGATGAAGCTCGGCGGCGGCTACCCGATGGGTCCGTTCGAACTGCTCGACGTGGTGGGCCTGGACGTGTCCCTGGCCATCGAGAAGGTGCTGCACCGCGAGTTCCGCGACCCGGGGCTCGCGCCGGCACCGCTCCTGGAGCACCTGGTGGCCGCGGGCTGCCTCGGCCGCAAGACGGGCCGTGGCTTCCGCGAATATGCCCGGCGCTGAGCAGGGGACGGGAGCCGCACCGGACACGGGTTCGGACGTGGGTTCGGACTGGGGCGGGCTGCTCGGGGAACCGAGCGGCCCGCTGACCGGGGAGCGTCTGGGAACGTACATGCAGTACGTTCGGGTCATGCCCAAGGCCGATCAGACCTCCCGTACCCCAGCTCAGCCCGACGCTCCGGCGGAGATGAGCGCCGCGGGCAGCCGCGCCGCCGCCCAGCGGCTCAAGATGCGCCGGGAGCTCGCGGCCGCGGCGATGGAGCTGTTCTCCACCAAGGGGTACGAGGCGACGACGGTCGACGAGATCGCCGCCGCGGCGGGCGTCGCGCGCCGCACCTTCTTCCGGCACTTCCGCTCCAAGGAAGAGGCGATCTTCCCGGACCACGACGACACGCTCGTGCGCGCGGAGGCGGTGCTCAACGCGGCGCCGCCGCACGAACACCCGCTCGACACGGTCTGCCGGGGCATCAAGGAAGTCATGAAGATGTACGCGTCGTCGCCGACGGTCGCCGTCGAGCGGTACCGGCTGACGCGTGAGGTGCCGACGCTGCGCGAGGCGGAGATCGCCTCGGTGGCCCGCTACGAGCGCCTCTTCACCCGGTACCTGCTCGGCCACTTCGACGAGCAGGCCCACCACGACGGCAACGACGACCCGCTGCTCGCGGAGGTCGCCGCGTCGGCCGTCGTCACGGCGCACAATCACGTGCTGCGGCGCTGGCTGCGGGCGGGTGGCCAGGGTGACGTCGAGTCCCAGCTCGACCACGCCTTCGCGATCGTGCGCCGGACGTTCGGCACCGGCATCGGCGCGGGCCGCACCCCCGCGTCCCCGCCGCCGGCCCAGGTCTCGACCTCCGGGGAGGTCCTGGTCACGGTGGCCCGCACGGACGCGCCCCTCTCCGAGATCATGCACACGATCGAAGAGGCCCTCCACAACCGCTGAACCGGCCCCGGAGGCCGCCCGGCCTCCGGGGGCGCGGACCGGTCGAGGACGAGGGATCCATGGGGACCGACCCGAAGCCCGTCCCGCGACGCCGTCAGGCCGCCGCTCTCGCTCTGTGGCGGTGGCGTGCGCCGCTGTTCGCGTTCGAACCGGACGCGGAGTGGGGCCTGGACCGCTCCGTGCTGGAGTCGCTGTTCCGGCTGGCCGCAGCGGCTCCCGGCGAACGGACGGACCACGCCTACCGGCACGCCGTCACCGCACTGCGCACGGCCCCCCTCTTCACGTCCGAGGTCGACCCGGACACGGTCCAGCTCGTCCAGCTGGAGACCGTCGACAGCCTCCTGACCTTCGCCGAACTGCTGGACAACCCCGGCGGGGACGAGGCCGACCGCGTACACGAGACCTCGGCCGGCCTGGCGGGTCACCTCGACGCCCTCGTCGAGGACTCCCTCCACGCCCACCCATCCGAAGAAGCCCACCGCGCGTACGTCACCGCCCTCACGGACCCGGCACACGGTGGCTGCTTCGCCTCCCGCCACGCCGCCGTGGAGACCGCCTGTCACCGCGCCCTGGACTCCCTCCCCGACTCCACCGGCCTGACCGACTCGCCCGCGGGCCGCGGACTGCTCGCGCTCTGCGAGGACTTCGGCGCAGAGCTCGTCACCACGCTCCACCGGCTCCGCACGACGGGCTACTAGCGACGGGCGATCCGCCGCGAACCCGGGGCGCCCGCCTCTCCCGTCACCCCATCGGCAGAACCCCCCGTGTCGCCCCCCACCCCCGCTGGCACGCAGTGCCATACATCCCGCACCTTTGGCACCCCTCCCCGCCCCACCCCCACCTCCCGCGATCGATCATCGATCCCTTTCGGGGCCCGTAAACCCCTTCTGACCACGGATGATCGATCATCGCTCAGCTGGAGCCAAAAGATTTCAGCTGAGCGAAATTGGTGGCACCCAGTGCCTTGTGCACCGTCACGGCGTGCCATACGTTGAAGGTGTCCGGGCGGCCGGCGTGCAGAGAACTTCCGTACGCCGGCTGTCCCCGCAAGCCTCGACCGACCGTGGCTCGCGCGCCCGGACGCCTGCGTCACAGGCAACCTTCCGCGCCACACCAAGCGCTGCCAGAGCACCACCCGCCGAACCGACGGCACCGCACCACCACCAGCAGCAGCCCCATACCGACCCCGACTCAGCGTTCCCCTCAGACGCTCATCGCCGGAGGCACCACCGTGAAGGAAATCCTGGACGCGATTCAGTCGCAGACCGCCACGTCTGCCGACTTCGCCGCCCTGCCGCTGCCCGACTCGTACCGCGCGGTCACCGTGCACAAGGACGAGCAGGAGATGTTCGCCGGGCTCGCCAGCCGCGACAAGGACCCGCGCAAGTCGCTGCACCTCGACGACGTCGCGCTGCCGGAGCTCGGCCCGGGCGAGGCCCTGGTCGCCGTCATGGCCAGCTCCGTGAACTACAACTCGGTCTGGACCTCGATCTTCGAGCCGGTCTCCACCTTCGGTTTCCTGGAGCGTTACGGCCGGCTCAGCGAGCTCAGCAAGCGCCACGACCTCCCCTACCACGTCATCGGCTCCGACCTCGCGGGCGTCGTCCTGCGCACCGGCCCGGGCGTCAACGCCTGGAACCCGGGCGACGAGGTCGTCGCGCACTGCCTCAGCGTCGAGCTGGAGTCCTCGGACGGCCACAACGACACGATGCTCGACCCCGAGCAGCGCATCTGGGGCTTCGAGACCAACTTCGGCGGCCTCGCCGAGATCGCCCTGGTCAAGTCGAACCAGCTGATGCCGAAGCCCGACCACCTGAGCTGGGAGGAGGCCGCGGCCCCGGGCCTGGTGAACTCCACCGCCTACCGCCAGCTGGTCTCCCGCAACGGCGCCGGCATGAAGCAGGGCGACAACGTCCTGATCTGGGGCGCGAGCGGCGGCCTCGGCTCGTACGCCACCCAGTTCGCCCTGGCCGGCGGCGCCAACCCGATCTGTGTCGTCTCCTCCCCCGAGAAGGCCGACATCTGCCGGGCCATGGGCGCCGAGGCGGTCATCGACCGCAACGCCGAGGGCTACAAGTTCTGGAAGAACGAGCACGAGCAGGACCCGCGCGAGTGGAAGCGCTTCGGCAAGCGCATCCGCGAGCTCACCGGCGGCGAGGACGTCGACATCGTCTTCGAGCACCCGGGCCGCGAGACCTTCGGCGCCTCCGTCTACGTCACCCGCAAGGGCGGCACGATCGTCACCTGCGCGTCGACGTCCGGCTACAACCACGAGTACGACAACCGCTACCTGTGGATGTCGCTGAAGCGGATCGTCGGCTCGCACTTCGCGAACTACCGCGAGGCCTGGGAGGCCAACCGCCTCATCGCCAAGGGCAAGATCCACCCCACCCTGTCGAAGGTCTACTCCCTCGAGGAGACCGGCCAGGCCGCCTACGACGTGCACCGCAACCTGCACCAGGGCAAGGTCGGCGTCCTCGCGCTGGCCCCCGAGGAGGGCCTGGGCGTCCGCGACCACGACAAGCGCGCCCAGCACATCGACGCCATCAACCGCTTCCGCAACATCTGATTCCCGGGGGAGCACGAGCAGATGACTGAGCGTCAGAAGGACCGGCCGTGGCTCATGCGCACGTACGCCGGTCACTCCACGGCGGAGGCGTCCAACGAGCTGTACCGGCGCAACCTCGCCAAGGGCCAGACGGGTCTGTCGGTCGCCTTCGACCTGCCGACCCAGACCGGCTACGACCCGGACCACGTCCTCGCCCGCGGCGAGGTCGGCCGGGTCGGCGTCCCGGTCTCGCATCTCGGTGACATGCGACGGCTGTTCCAGGACATCCCCCTGGAGCAGATGAACACCTCGATGACCATCAACGCCACCGCCATGTGGCTTCTGGCGCTCTACCAGGTCGTCGCGGAGGAGCAGGGCGCGGACATCGCGACGCTCCAGGGCACGACGCAGAACGACATCGTCAAGGAGTACCTGTCGCGGGGCACCCACGTGTTCCCGCCCGGGCCCTCCCTGCGTCTGACGACCGACATGATCGCCTACACGGTGTCCCACATCCCCAAGTGGAACCCGATCAACATCTGCTCGTACCACCTCCAGGAGGCGGGGGCCACACCGGTCCAGGAGATCGCGTACGCGATGTCCACCGCCATCGCTGTTCTCGATGCCGTACGCGACTCAGGGCAGGTCCCCGAGGAGAAGTTCGGGGACGTCGTGGCCCGCATCTCCTTCTTCGTGAACGCGGGAGTCCGCTTCATCGAGGAGATGTGCAAGATGCGGGCGTTCGGGCGGATCTGGGACCAGATCACGCGCGAGCGGTACGGCATCGAGAACGCGAAGCAGCGCCGGTTCCGCTACGGCGTGCAGGTCAACTCCCTGGGCCTGACCGAGGCCCAGCCGGAGAACAACGTCCAGCGGATCGTCCTCGAGATGCTGGCCGTCACCCTCTCCAAGGACGCGCGCGCCCGCGCCGTCCAGCTGCCGGCCTGGAACGAGGCCCTGGGCCTCCCGAGGCCGTGGGACCAGCAGTGGTCCCTGCGCATCCAGCAGGTCCTCGCCCACGAGAGCGACCTGCTGGAGTACGAGGACATCTTCGCGGGCTCGCACGTCATCGAGAAGAAGGTCGACGAGCTCGTCGCGGAGTGCCTCGCCGAGATCGACCGGATCCAGGAGATGGGCGGCGCGATGGCCGCCGTCGAGTCCGGCTACCTCAAGTCGCAGCTCGTCTCCTCGCACGCCGAGCGGCGCGCCCGTATCGAGGCCGGCGACGAGAAGATCGTCGGTGTGAACATCTACGAGTCGACCGAGCCGAACCCGCTCACGGCCGACCTGGACGCCGCGATCATGACCGTCGACCACGCCGTCGAGGCGAAGGTCGTCCGGGCCATCGGCGAGTGGAAGACCACCCGTCAGGAGTCCTCCGACCGCCAGGGCATGGGCGACCCGTTCCACTACCCGACCACCGGGCAGGCCCTGGAGCGCCTCAAGGAGGCCGCGGCCGGCACCGAGAACCTGATGGAGGCCACCCTGGAGTGCGCCCGCGCGGGTGTCACGACCGGCGAGTGGGCCGGCGCGCTGCGCGAGGTCTTCGGCGAGTTCCGCGCTCCCACCGGCGTCTCCTCCGCCCCGGTCGCCGTGACCGCCGAGGCGGGCACCCCGCTCGCCGAGGTCCGCGAGAAGGTCCGCCGCACCGGCGAGGAGCTCGGCGGCAAGCTGCGCCTCCTGGTCGGCAAGCCGGGCCTGGACGGGCACTCCAACGGCGCCGAGCAGATCGCCGTGCGGGCCCGCGACGCCGGGTTCGAGGTGGTCTACCAGGGCATCCGGCTCACCCCGGAACAGATCGTGTCCGCCGCGCTCGCCGAGGACGTGCACTGCGTCGGCCTGTCGATCCTCTCCGGATCACACGCCGAGCTGGTGCCCGACGTCCTGGACCGGATGCGCGAGGCGGGCGCCACCGACGTCCCCGTGATCGTCGGAGGCATCATCCCCAACGCCGACGCCGAGGACCTGAAGCGGGCGGGAGTGGCCGCCGTCTTCACCCCCAAGGACTTCGGCATCACGGAGATCATCGGCCGTATCGTCGACGAGATCCGGAAAGCGAACCAGCTCGACCCTCTGGAGGTCCCCGCATGACTGTGAACCGTCTCCGTCCGCGCCGCTCCTGCCTCGCGGTGCCCGGAAGCAACCCCCGCTTCCTGGAGAAGGCCCAGGGTCTGGCGGCCGACCAGGTCTTCCTCGACCTGGAGGACGCCTGCGCCCCGCTCGCCAAGCCGGAGGCCCGGCACACCATCGTCAAGTTCCTGAACGAGGGTGACTGGACGGGCAAGACGCGCGTCGTGCGGGTCAACGACTGGACCACCGAGTGGACCTACCGCGACGTCGTCACCGTCGTCGAGGGTGCAGGGCAGAACCTCGACTGCATCATGCTCCCGAAGGTCCAGACGGCCGACCAGGTCGTCGCCCTGGACCTGCTGCTGACCCAGATCGAGAAGACGATGGGCTTCGAGGTCGGCAAGATCGGCATCGAGGCGCAGATCGAGAACGCGCAGGGCCTCAACAACGTCAACGCGATCGCGCAGGCCTCCCCGCGCATCGAGACGATCATCTTCGGCCCGGCCGACTTCATGGCCTCCATCAACATGAAGTCCCTGGTCGTCGGCGAGCAGCCGCCCGGCTACGGCGCCGACGCCTACCACTACATCCTGATGAAGATCCTTATGGCCGCCCGCGCCAACGACCTCCAGGCGATCGACGGCCCCTACCTGCAGATCCGCAACGTGGACGGCTTCCGCGAGGTCGCGGGCCGCGCCGCCGCGCTCGGCTTCGACGGCAAGTGGGTGCTGCACCCCGGCCAGGTCGAGGCCGCGAACGAGATCTTCTCGCCGTCGCAGGAGGACTTCGACCACGCCGAGCTGATCCTGGACGCGTACGACTACTACACGTCCGAGGCCGGCGGCAAGAAGGGCTCGGCCATGCTCGGCGACGAGATGATCGACGAGGCCTCCCGCAAGATGGCCCTGGTCATCTCGGGCAAGGGCCGCGCGGCCGGCATGCAGCGCACCAGCAAGTTCGAGGCCCCGGAGGCGTAAGACACATGCAGTTCGGCCGCACCTACGAAGAGTTCACCGTCGGGGACGTCTACAAGCACTGGCCCGGGAAGACGGTCACCGAGTACGACGACCACCTCTTCTGTCTCCTGACGATGAACCACCACCCCCTCCACATGGACACGAACTATGCGGAGAAGACGACGGACTTCGGCAAGAACGTCGTCGTCGGCAACTACATCTACTCCCTGCTGCTCGGCATGTCCGTCCCGGACGTCTCCGGCAAGGCCATCGCCAACCTGGAGATCGAGTCGCTCAAGCACGTGGCGCCGACCTTCCACGGCGACACCATCTACGGCGAGACCACGGTCCTCGACAAGACCCCGTCGAAGTCGAAGAACGACCGCGGCATCGTCTACGTGGAGACCAAGGGCTACAAGCAGGACGGCACGCTCGTGTGCGTCTTCCGCCGCAAGGTGATGGTGCCCACCGAGACGTACATCAAGGAGCGCGGCGGCGAGCAGCCCGGCCGCCCGGACCTTCAGGAGAAGCAGAAGTGAGCCGACTCGCCCAGACCCACGGCCTGACGGATGTGCAGCGAGAGATCCTGTCCACCGTCCGGGACTTCGTGGACAAGGAGATCATCCCCGTCGCGACGGAGCTGGAGCACCGCGACGAGTACCCGCAGCAGATCGTCGACGGGCTCAAGGAGTTGGGTCTGTTCGGTCTCATGATCCCCGAGGAGTACGGGGGTCTGGGCGAGTCGCTGCTGACGTACGCCCTGTGCGTGGAGGAGATCGCGCGCGGCTGGATGTCGGTCTCCGGCATCATCAACACGCACTTCATCGTGGCGTACATGCTCAAGCAGCACGGCACGCAGGAGCAGAAGGAGTACTTCCTTCCGCGGATGGCGCTCGGCGAGGTGCGCGGCGCCTTCTCGATGTCCGAGCCGGCGCTCGGCTCCGACGTCTCGGCGATCTCGTCGAAGGCGGTCAAGGACGGCGACGAGTACGTCCTGAACGGTCAGAAGATGTGGCTGACCAACGGCGGAACGTCAACGCTCGTGGCGGTTCTCACACGAAGTGACGAAGGACACCCCGAGGGCACGGCCCCGCACAAGTCGATGACGACCTTCCTCGTGGAGAAGGAGCCCGGGTTCGGTGAGGTCCGTCCCGGACTCACCATCCCCGGGAAGATCGACAAGATGGGTTACAAGGGCGTCGACACCACCGAGCTGGTGATGGACGACCTGCGCATTCCGGCCAATCGTGTGCTCGGCGGCGAGACCGGCCGAGGGTTTTACCAAATGATGGACGGCGTCGAGGTCGGCCGCGTGAATGTCGCGGCGCGTGGCTGCGGTGTCGCACAGCGTGCCTTCGAACTGGGTGTCTCGTATGCCCAGCAGCGCCACACTTTCGGCAAGGCGATCGCCCAGCACCAGGCCATCCAGTTCAAGCTGGCCGAGATGGCTACCAAGGTCGAGGCCGCGCATGCGATGATGGTCAACGCAGCACGCAAAAAGGACTCCGGGGAACGAAACGACCTCGAAGCGGGAATGGCCAAGTACCTGGCCTCCGAATACTGCAAGGAAGTCGTGGAGGACGCGTTCCGGATCCATGGCGGATACGGGTTCTCGAAGGAGTACGAGATCGAGCGCCTCTACCGCGAGGCTCCGATGCTGCTGATCGGCGAAGGTACCGCCGAAATCCAGAAAATGATCATTGGTCGTCGACTGCTCGAAGAGTATCGGTTCCAGGGCTGAGCCTGGGCGTGATGTCCGGTTACGGGGTGTTTTCTTCGCAAGGAAGATCACACCCCGTCAACACTCTTCGGCCGCCGACTCGGCTTCCTGGCTTGCCCAGTTGTGGCTCGCAACCGATAGCATCCCCGGAAAAGCCGCCGTCCCCCCGTAACCAGCGCGGCCTCATCCGCTACGAAGGTCATCCATGCCCCACAGCCAAACCTCTGCACCACGCGACGGCTTCCTCGGTGGTCGCCTTGCGCGCGGAGCATCGCCGTGGCTCCTTCCGACCGTCGCCACGGCCGCCCTGAGCCTGGCCCGATCGCGTCGGTCCAAGAAGGCCGCAGCACTCGCCGTCCCGACCACCGCTCTGGCGGCCGGCATGCTGTGGTTCTTCCGCGACCCCGAGCGCGAGATCGCCTCCGGCCGGGTCATCTCCCCGGCCGACGGTGTGGTGCAGAGCATCATGCCGTGGAAGGACGGCCGCACCCGCGTCGCGATCTTCATGAGCCCGCTGAACGTCCACGTGAACCGCGCGCCGCTCTCCGGCACCGTGACCTCCGTCGAGCACATCCCCGGCGGATTCGTCCCGGCGTTCAACAAGGAGAGCGAGAACAACGAGCGCGTCGTCTGGCACTTCGACACCGAGCTCGGTGACATCGAGATGATCCAGATCGCCGGCGCCGTCGCCCGCCGCATCGTGCCCTACATCCCCCAGGGCACGAAGGTCGAGCAGGGCGAGCGCATCGGTCTGATCCGGTTCGGCTCGCGCGTGGACATCTACCTGCCCGAGGGCGTCGAGGTCGACGTCGAGGTCGGGCAGAAGACGGTGGCTGGGGTGACTCGCATTGACCGTGACTGATCCCGAGACCCGGACCTGGGCCTCCGACGCCGACGGCGCCGACGAGGCGGAGGAGATGCCGCTCTCACTGCGTCTGTCGATAGCGGACACGCTCACGCTCGGCAACGCCACGTGCGGCTTCATGGCGGTCTACTTCACGACGACCGGCATCCTGATCCCGCACATCCAGGGCAGCAACGACTCCGGCATGGCGCGGCACTCCGCCGCGACGGCCGTGATCCTGATGCTGGCCGCCGCGATCTTCGACCTGTTCGACGGTCTGGTGGCCCGCAAGCTGCGTTCGTCGCCGATGGGCGCGGAGCTGGACAACCTCTCCGACCTCATCAGCTTCGGGCTGGCGCCCGCCTACTTCGTGCTCGTCTACGGCATGGTCGCCGACGACGCGCACCAGAGAGTGGCCGCGGTCGGAGCGATCGTGGTGCTCCTGGCGGTGGTGCTGAGACTCGCGCGGTTCTCCTGCGTGACCGTGAAGGACGGCACGTTCCAGGGCATGCCGTCGCCGTTCGGCGCGCTGACGGTCGTCTCGATCGTTCTCCTGGAGCTGCCCTTCGTGGCGACGCTCCTGGCGATCATCGGTACGGCGTGGCTGATGGTGAGCCGGGTCGAGTACCCGAAGCCGCGGGGCCGCACGGCGGTCGCGATGCTGTCGTGGATCGTCCTGAGCATGGCTCTGCTGGCCGCGTGGGCCTTCGACGCCCCCGGGGGCCAGCTGCTCCTCCAGACGGGCTGTGCGCTCCAGCTGGTGCTCGGAGCGGTCATCCCGCTCTTCGCCACGGCTCGCCGCGTGAACAATTTCCGCGACAACCGCCGCGAGGCGCGTGCCGCGCAGCTTCCGTAGTTCGCCGGGTACGCAAGAAGGGGGCCCCAGCCAGTGGGGTTGGGGGGCGGGCG
>NZ_JBHYTK010000160.1:0-18710 GCF_042749255.1 Streptomyces sp. NPDC059524
GTTCCCCGCGCCCCTGGAAGGCTGCGGCTTCGCCGCGCCTTCCCCAGATGAAAGGCGCCCCGCACCTTGATCGGGGAAATGCGGCGCGCAGCGCCTGCATTTCAGGGGCGCGGGGAACTGCGCGAGAAGCCCCACCGGGCCGCAGGCGCGATCGCAGGCGCACCCCTACGGCGATGGCGGACCCGCGCCCCACGTACGCTGGAAGCGATCGTCACCCCTCGCATCAGCGGAGCACCTTTGAACGACCAGCCGGCCCCGTCGAACAACCGCCCCCGCGCCGGAGGCAAGGGCAAGCCGGGCAAGCCGCACCGCCGCCCGAAGAAGGACCCCGTACGGATCCTCGCCTTCGAGGCGCTGCGCGCGGTCGACGAGCGGGACGCGTACGCGAACCTCGTCCTGCCCCCGCTCCTGCGCAAGGCCCGTGCGAAGGGCGACTTCGACAACCGGGACGCGGCGCTCGCGACCGAGCTGGTGTACGGCACGCTGCGCCGCCAGGGCACGTACGACGCGATCGTGGCGGCCTGCATCGACCGGCCGCTGCGCGAGGTCGACCCGCCGGTGCTCGACGTGCTGAACCTGGGCGTGCACCAGCTGCTCGGCACCCGGATCCCGACGCACGCCGCCGTCTCCGCGTCCGTCGAGCTGGCCCGCGTGGTGCTCGGCGACGGCCGCGCCAAGTTCGTCAACGCCGTGCTGCGCAAGGTCTCGCAGCACGATCTCGACACCTGGGTGGAGCGGGTCGCGCCGCCGTACGACGAGGACCCCGAGGACCATCTCGCCGTCGTCCATTCGCATCCGCGATGGGTCGTCTCCGCGCTGTGGGACTCCCTCGGCGGCGGCCGGGCCGGCATCGAGGACCTGCTCGAGGCGGACAACGAGCGGCCCGAGGTCACCCTCGTCGCGCGCCCCGGACGGACCACCGCCGAAGCCGTCCTCACCGAGGTCGGAGAGGAGTCCGGGCTCCCGGGCCGCTGGTCCCCGTACGCCGTGCGCCTCACCGAGGGCGGCGAGCCGGGCTCGTTCGACCTCGTGCGCTCCGGGCGGGCCGGCGTCCAGGACGAGGGCAGCCAGCTCGTCGCCCTCGCACTCGCGAACGCGCCGCTGGACGGCCCCGACGAGAAGTGGCTGGACGGCTGCGCGGGCCCCGGCGGCAAGGCCGCCATGCTCGCGGGGCTGGCCTCGCAGCGCGGCGCGACCCTACTCGCCTCCGAGAAGCAGCCGCACCGCGCCGGACTCGTCGCGAAGGCCCTCGACGGCAACCCGGGCCCGTACCAGGTGATCGCCGCCGACGGCACCCGCCCGCCGTGGCGCCCCGGTGTCTTCGACCGGGTCCTGATGGACGTCCCGTGCACCGGACTCGGCGCCCTGCGCCGCCGCCCCGAGGCCCGCTGGCGCCGCCGCCCCGAGGACCTGGACGGCTTCGGCCCGCTGCAGCGCTCCCTGCTGCGCACCGCCCTGGAGTCGGTGCGGGTCGGCGGCGTCGTCGGCTACGCGACCTGCTCCCCGCACCTGGCCGAGACCCGGGCCGTCGTGGACGACGTCCTGAAGGGCTTCGCCGGGGCCGAACTGATCGACGCGCGCCCCCTGCTGGAAGGCGTCCCGGGGCTCGGCGAGGGCCCGGACGTCCAGCTGTGGCCGCACCTGCACGGGACCGACGCGATGTACCTCGCGCTGATCCGGCGCACCTCGTGATCGTTTCGTAAGGTTCCGGATCCGGATGTGGTCTGGACCGGGGCGGGCAACGGCCGCCGGGCATGGCAGTCTTGGGTCATGGCCGCGCAGATCAACCCCAGCATCCTGTCCGCCGACTTCGCCCGTCTCGCCGACGAGGCGAAGGCGGTCCAGGGCGCCGACTGGCTCCACGTCGACGTCATGGACAACCATTTCGTCCCGAACCTGACCCTGGGCGTTCCGATCGTCGAGTCGCTGGCCAAGGCGACCTCGACCCCGCTGGACTGCCACCTGATGATCGAGGACCCGGACCGCTGGGCCCCGCAGTACGTGGAGGCGGGCGCCGGTTCGGTCACCTTCCACGCGGAGGCCGCGCACGCCCCGGTCCGGCTCGCCCGCGAGATCCGGGCCAAGGGCGCCCGCGCCTCCATGGCCCTCAAGCCGGCGACGCCGATCGAGCCGTACGAGGATCTGCTGCCCGAGCTCGACATGCTGCTGATCATGACGGTTGAGCCGGGCTTCGGCGGGCAGGCGTTCCTGGACATCATGCTGCCGAAGATCCGCCGCACCCGTGAGCTGATCGCGAAGCACGGTCTCGAGCTGTGGCTGCAGGTGGACGGAGGGGTGTCGGCCTCGACGATCGAGCGGTGCGCGGAGGCGGGAGCGGACGTGTTCGTCGCCGGTTCGGCGGTATACGGCGCACAGGATCCGGCGGAGGCGGTCCGTGCACTGCGCACCCAGGCGGACACCGCCACCGCTTCCGCGGCCTGGGCATGCGGCCACTGAGCCACGGATACGTGAACGGCGGCCATCGGGGCTGATCGACCGCGCTGGATCTGCAAGGATGAACAGCAAATCCAGTTGTGAACAGCAGCGTGTGCCGTTCGTGAACAGCAGTGTGTGCCGTGCGAGTCGTGAAGACGTGCAATTCGTGAAGAAGAGCAGTGAGGAGATCGCCGTGTCCGCATCATCGGCAGGACGCGCAGCCCTGCGGATGGGACCCGCGGAGCTGGTGCAGGCGGCGGCCATGGCCCGTCGCTTCTACCTCGAGGGCAAGTCCAAGATCCAGATCGCCGAGGAGTTCGGCGTGAGCCGCTTCAAGGTGGCCCGCGTCCTCGAGACCGCCCTGGAGCGGGACCTCGTGCGCATCGAGATCCGGGTGCCGGCCGAGCTGGACGCGGAGCGCTCCGACGCCCTGCGCGCCCGCTACGGGCTGCGGCACGCGGTCGTGGTGGAGTCCCCGGCCGAGGCCGAGGAGTCCACCGACCCGGAGAACCTGGGCGAGGTCGCCGCCGACCTGCTCGGCGAGCTCGTCACCGAGGGCGACGTCCTGGGCCTGGCCTGGGGCCGCTCCACGATCCACATGGCCGCCGCCCTCGACCGGCTGCCGCCGTGCACGGTCGTGCAGCTGACCGGGGTCTACGACGCCGGGACCGCGGAGCGCGGCTCCGTGGAGGCCGTGCGCCGCGCCGCGCAGGTCTCCGGCGGCGACGCCCACCCCATCTACGCCCCGATGCTGCTGCCCGACGCCGCGACCGCCGCGGCGCTGCGCAACCAGACGGGCATCGCCCGCGCCTTCGAGTACTTCGACAAGGTCACCGTCGCCTGTGTGTCGATCGGCTCCTGGGAGCCCGGCATCTCGACCGTGCACGACATGCTCAGCGACGAGGAGCGCGCGCACTACGCCTCGCTCGGTGTCGCCGCCGAGATGTCCGCGCACCTCTTCGACGCGCAGGGCCGCCGCGTCGGCCGGGACCTCGGCGAGCGCTGCATCACGGTCGAGGCCGACCGGCTGCGCCGTATACCCGAGGTCGTCGCGATCGCGGGCGGCCAGCGCAAGGCCTCCGCCATCGACGCCGTGCTCCGCTCGGGCCTGGTCACGAGCCTGGTCACCGACACCGCCGCCGCGGACTTCCTGCTGACCGCGGGACCCGCGCCGCGGCCCGCACTGCAGCGCGCCGACCCCGACGGGGCCTGACCGGGGCCGCGTCCCGGCGGGCCCGCCCGCGCCGTGGCAGCATCGGATCATGCTGTCCCGGACGCTCGGCGTGCTCCTCGTCTGCCTCGGTCTGTTCGTCTCCGGCTGCTCGGCCGGCACGGACACGTCCCAGGCGGGTTCCTCCGCCCCACCCGAGGCGTCCGCGCCCGCCTGGGCCGCCGGTATGGAGACCGTGCGGGAGGCGGACCTGCCCGCCGAGGCACGCTCCACCCTGCGGCTGATCGACGCCGGCGGTCCCTTCCCGTACGAGAAGGACGGGACCGTCTTCGGGAACTTCGAGGGGGAGCTGCCCAAGGAGCGGCGCGGCTACTACCACGAGTACACCGTGCGCACCCCGGGCGAGCGTGACCGCGGCGCCCGGCGCATCGTCACCGGGGACGGCGGCGAGACGTACTACACCGATGACCACTACGAGTCGTTCAAGGCGGTGCTGCGATGAGCGGGCTCCCCGCGTCCCCGGCGGACTGGACCGTGCGCGCCCTCGACCTCGGGGGAGCGGCGGACAAGGCCGGACTCATGGACCGGATCGCCGCGGCGCTCGCGCTGCCCTCCTGGTTCGGCCGGAACTGGGACGCCCTCGCCGACGTCCTCGGCGACCACCAGCTGATGCCCGACGGCGCGGCCGTCCTCGTCGTGTCCGGCTGGCGCGACTTCGAGGCGCGCAACCCGGCGCAGTGGGCGACCGCCGTCGAGGTCTTCGACCAGGCCGCCGCGATCACCGTACTGCTCTCCCTCGGCGGCTCGGACGATCATCCAAGGCAGGCCCCCTGACCTTGGGACGTTCGGCCCGGAGACGTGAATCGGGGCCGCGTGGGAAAATGAAGTACGTGCTTTGCGCTCCGGCGGCAACCTTCCGGGGCCCCCTTCTACCGACTGGGATGTCCGCACGTGCGTTTCCTCAATGACATCAAGCCCGCGTACGACCTGACGTACGACGACGTCTTCATGGTGCCGAGCCGGAGCGCCGTCGGCTCCCGCCAGGCCGTGGACCTCTCCTCGCCGGACGGCACGGGCACCACCATCCCGCTCGTCGTCGCCAACATGACGGCGATCGCCGGGCGCCGGATGGCCGAGACCATGGCCCGCCGCGGCGGGCTCGTCGTCATTCCGCAGGACATCCCGATCGAGGTCGTCACCGACGTCATCTCCTGGGTCAAGACCCGGCACCTCGTCCTCGACACCCCCATCGTCCTGGCCCCGCACCAGACCGTCGCCGACGCGCTCGCGCTGCTGCCCAAGCGCGCGCACAACGCGGGCGTCGTGGTCGACGACGAGCAGCGCCCCGTCGGCGTCGTCACCGACCAGGACCTGAGCGGCGTGGACCGCTTCACGCAGCTGTCCGAGGTCATGTCCAAGGACCTGCTGCTGCTCGACGCGGACATCGACCCGCGCGACGCGTTCAACAAGCTGGACGGAGCCAACCGCCGCTACGCCCCGGCCGTCGACCAGGACGGCCGCCTCGCGGGCATCCTGACCCGCACCGGCGCTCTGCGCGCCACGCTCTACACCCCGGCCACGGACGCGAACGGCAAGCTGCGCATCGCCGCCGCCGTCGGCATCAACGGCGACGTCGCGGGCAAGGCCAAGCAGCTGCTCGACGCGGGCGTGGACACGCTCGTCATCGACACCGCGCACGGCCACCAGGAGTCGATGATCTCCGCGATCCGGACCGTGCGCGCGCTCGACCCGCAGGTGCCGATCGTCGCGGGCAACATCGTCGCCGCCGAGGGCGTCAAGGACCTCATCGAGGCGGGCGCCGACATCATCAAGGTCGGTGTCGGCCCCGGCGCCATGTGCACCACCCGCATGATGACCGGCGTCGGCCGGCCGCAGTTCTCCGCCGTCCTGGAGTGCGCCGCCGAGGCGAAGAAGTACGGCAAGCACGTCTGGGCCGACGGTGGCGTCCGGCACCCGCGCGACGTCGCCATGGCGCTCGCCGCCGGCGCGTCCAACGTGATGATCGGCTCCTGGTTCGCGGGCACCTACGAGTCCCCGGGCGACCTCCAGCACGACGCCCAGGGCCGCGCCTACAAGGAGTCCTTCGGCATGGCCTCGGCCCGCGCCGTGAAGAACC
Organism: Streptomyces sp. NPDC059524; assembly: GCF_042749255.1. Classification (NCBI taxonomy): domain Bacteria; kingdom Bacillati; phylum Actinomycetota; class Actinomycetes; order Kitasatosporales; family Streptomycetaceae; genus Streptomyces; species Streptomyces sp. NPDC059524. The sequence continues at coordinate 5,745 of NZ_JBHYTK010000160.1, forward strand.
GCACCAGCGACGAGTCCGCGTACGACCGGGCCCGCAAGGCCCTGTTCGAGGAGGGCATCTCCACCTCGCGGATGTTCCTCGACCCGCAGCGTCCCGGCGTCGAGGACCTGATCGACTCGATCATCGCGGGCGTCCGCTCCTCCTGCACCTACGCCGGCGCCAACTCGCTCGCCGAGTTCGAGGAGAAGGCCACGGTCGGCATCCAGTCCGCGGCCGGCTACGCCGAGGGCAAGCCGCTGCACGCCAGCTGGAGCTAGTCCCCGCACCGCAGCACCCCGCGAACCCCGCGTCCCACCCCTCGGGACGCGGGGTTCGCCGCGTTCGCGCACGCTCAGCGGTACGCAACGGACGTAACGGACCACGCAACGAACACCCGCCTGCGCGATCCCTGCGCAACGATCTTGCGGGGGTGCGCAAGGTTGCTGCATTACAGCTGGGAAGCCGATTCCTCTAGAGTCATCCGCTGTACGTGGCGTGGCGGAGGACGGCCTGCTCGGCGGTCCCCTGTCAGGGAGTGGGCCGTCCCGTCCCCGCAGCCCCAACAGGTGGCGATGAAGGAGCCCAGTCCGTGCTGGATCAAGGCGCACCCCCGCGCACCCCTCGCACCGAGCCCGTCCCCGCGGGGCTCGGTACCCGCCTCATGCGCCGCAAGCCGGTGGAACGCCTGGTCGCGGAGGGCGGCCAGGGTGAGGGCGGCTCGCTGCGGCGCTCGCTCGGCCTGTGGCAGCTGACCATGATCAGCATCGGTGCCACCCTCGGCACCGGCATCTTCGTCGTCCTCGGCGAGGCCGTCCCCAAGGCCGGACCCGCGGTCACGCTGTCCTTCGTGATCGCCGGTCTCACCGCCCTCTTCTCGGCGCTGTCCTACGCCGAGCTCGCCGGCACCATCCCCGTCGCCGGCTCCTCCTACTCGTACGCATACGCAACGATGGGCGAGTTCGTCGCCTGGATCTGCGGCTGGTGCCTGGTCCTGGAGTACGGCGTCTCGGTCGCGGCCGTCGCCGTCGGCTGGGGCGAGTACCTCAACGAGCTGCTCGACGGCACCATCGGTGTCACCATCCCGGCCGCGCTCTCCGCGCCGCCCGGCGACGGCGGCATCTTCAACCTGCCGGCCCTCATCGTCGTGCTGCTCGCCATGGCCTTCCTGCTCGGCGGCGCCCGTGAGTCCGCCCGCGCCAACACGATCATGGTCTGCGTGAAGATCGCGGCCCTGCTGCTGTTCTGCGCGATAGGTATCAAGGGCTTCCAGTCCGGCAACTACGAGCACTTCATGCCGCTCGGCATGGCGGGCGTCAGCGCCGCCGGTGCCACGCTCTTCTTCTCGTACATCGGCTTCGACGCCGCCTCCACGGCCGGCGAGGAGGCCAAGAACGCGCAGCGCGACCTGCCGCGCGCGATCATGCTCTCGCTGATCATCGTCACCGCGCTGTACGTCCTCGTCGCGGCCGTCGCCGTCGGCGCCAAGCCCTGGAAGCAGTTCAGCGACTCCGAGGCCGCGCTCGCCGGGATCATGAAGGACGTCACCGGTCAGACCTTCTGGGCCACGCTGCTCGCCGCCGGCGCCGTCATCGCCATCGCGTCCGTCGTCCTGACCGTGCTCTACGGCCAGACCCGCGTCCTGTTCGCCATGTCCCGCGACGGCCTCGTGCCCAAGGTGTTCTCCAAGGTCCACCCGAAGACCGGCACGCCCCGCGCCAACACGGTCATCGTCTCCCTGTTCTGCGGCGTCCTCGCCGCGGCGATCCCGCTCGGCCAGCTCGCCGACGCCACCAGCATCGGCACGCTCTTCGCGTTCGCCCTGGTCAACATCGCCGTCATCGTGCTGCGCCGGACCCGGCCCGACATGAAGCGCACCTTCCGCGTACCGCTCTCGCCGGTGCTGCCGATCCTCGGTTTCGCCTTCTGTGTGTGGATGATGGGCAGTCTGTCCACGATCACGTGGATCGTCTTCGGTGTCTGGATGGCCGTCGGTCTCGTGTTCTACTTCTGCTACGGGATGCGCCGCTCCCGCCTGAACGACGCGGACGCCCGCGTGGACGCCCCCGCGGTCGCAGAAAAGTAGCCGCGGAAGTAACCGCAGAAAAGTGAACCTCCTGCCTTGCTGAACGATCTCGACGAACGCATCGTGCACGCCCTCGCCGAGGACGCCCGCCGCTCCTACGCCGACATCGGCCAGCTCGTCGGCCTGTCCGCGCCCGCCGTGAAGCGGCGCGTGGACCGGCTGCGGGCGACGGGCGCGATCACCGGCTTCACCGTGCGGGTCGACCCGGCCGCGCTCGGCTGGGAGACCGAGGGGTTCATCGAGATCTACTGCCGCCGCAACACCTCGCCGGAGTCCATCCGGCGAGGTCTGGAGCGGTATCCCGAGGTCGCGGCCGCCTCCACCGTCACCGGTGAGGCGGACGCCCTCGTCCAGGTCTTCGCCTCCGACATGCGCCACTTCGAGCGCGTCCTGGAGCGGATCGCGGGGGAGCCGTTCGTCGAGCGGACCAAGTCCGTGCTCGTGCTCTCCCCGCTGCTGCGCCGCTTCACCTCCGGCTCGCCCGCGTAGGTTCGCGCCGCTCAGTCGGTTCGGTACTCCGGCTTCCACGGCAGGACCTCGAAGTCGCCCGTGCCCTTCTTCACGACCTCGAACGGCGGCGCGCTCATGCAGCGCGGCACCTCGAGCACCCCGGTGTCCGGGTTCGACCAGGTGTAGCCGAGGCGGTCCTCGCGGCCGTCGTCGGTGACGGAGATGCCGACGCGCTTGCCCAGGTGCGGGGAGTCGGACTCCGTGACGACCCCGGTCATCACCGCCGTCTTCCCGCCGGTCATCAGGCAGTCGATCCGGCCCTTCGCCCAGGCGCCCTTGCCGTCCTTGTAGTGGCTGAAGAAGAACGTGCCGTACGCCTTCTCCGGCGCCATGTTGTCCTTCGCCGCCAGATGCGCGTCGAACGTGAACGTGATGTCCTCGTGCGCCGACGGCGGCCGCCACAGCTGGGCCGTGCCGGTCAGGGCCGCCGCCTCGCGCGGCTGCGCGGGCCGGCCGTGGCCCCCGCCCGCGGAGCCGGTCCCCGCCGCGGCCGTGCCGGCCACCGCCACCGTCAGAGCCGCCGCCGTCGCCGCCAGGATGCGGATGCGCGCCATGGAAAACCCCTAGTCATCGCCCTGCTCACCCGGTCCGTCCGGGTGTGAGAACGATCTCGCGGGGCAGCGGCCCGGGGCGTCCGGCCACGGTCGCGACCCGTCTCCGCCGCGCGGCGGAGGGCCTCTCGTCCCGTGCGATCACTCCCGGCGACGGCGGAGTCACGCGGGCACGCAACGAATCGCCGTTGCGGCCGGGTGCCACGCAACGGATCGCATCCGCAGACGCAACGGTCCCGTCTTGTCCGGCCGACCGGCGGAAACGTACCGTCGATGCGATCCCTCCCACCTCTTCCGCCCCGCGCGGGGGACAGGCGCGCCTGTTCCACCCGGCCGGCCTGTACCCGCAAGGAGTCCGCACCTCATGACGTCCACGGTGCCCACGACCGCCGTTCCGCACAGCGACGGCCAGCCGCCGATCACCATGTTCGGTCCGGACTTCCCGTACGCGTACGACGACTTCCTCGCGCACCCGGCGGGCCTCGGCCAGATACCGGCGACCGAGCTGGGCACCGAGATCGCCGTCATCGGCGGCGGGCTCTCCGGCATCGTCGCCGCGTACGAGCTGATGAAGATGGGCCTCAAGCCCGTCGTCTACGAGGCCGACGAGATCGGCGGCCGGCTGCGCACCGTCGGCTTCGAGGGCACCCCGCCGGACGCCGCCGGGCTGACCGCCGAGATGGGCGCCATGCGCTTCCCGCCGTCCTCGACGGCTCTGCAGCACTACATCGACCTCGTGGGCCTGCAGACGCAGCCGTTCCCCAACCCGCTGTCGCCCGCCACCCCCTCGACCGTCGTCGACCTCAAGGGCGAGTCGCACTACGCGCAGACCATCGACGACCTGCCGCAGGTCTACCGCGACGTCGCCGAGGCCTGGAACAAGTGCCTCGACGAGGGCGCCGACTTCTCCGACATGAACCAGGCGATGCGCGAGCGCGACGTGCCGCGCATCCGCGAGATCTGGGCCAGGCTCGTCGAGAAGCTCGACAACCAGACCTTCTACGGGTTCCTGTGCGAGTCCGAGGCCTTCAAGTCCTTCCGGCACCGCGAGATCTTCGGCCAGGTCGGCTTCGGCACCGGCGGCTGGGACACCGACTTCCCGAACTCGATCCTCGAGATCCTGCGCGTCGTCTACACCGAGGCCGACGACCACCACCGCGGCATCGTCGGCGGCTCCCAGCAGCTGCCGCTGCGCCTGTGGGAGCGCGAGCCGCAGAAGATCGTGCACTGGGCGCCCGGCACCTCGCTGTCCTCCCTGCACGACAGCGGCAAGCCCCGCCCCGCCGTGACCCGCCTCGCGCGCACCGCCGGCAACCACATCACCGTCACGGACGCCGACGGCGACATCCGCACCTACAAGGCCGCGATCTTCACCGCGCAGTCCTGGATGCTGCTGTCCAAGGTGGCCTGCGACGACGAGCTGTTCCCGATCGACCACTGGACGGCCATCGAGCGGACCCACTACATGGAGTCCAGCAAGCTCTTCGTCCCCGTCGACCGGCCGTTCTGGCTGGACAAGGACGAGGTCACCGGCCGCGACGTCATGTCGATGACGCTCACCGACCGCATGACCCGCGGCACCTACCTGCTCGACGACGGCCCGGACAAGCCCGCCGTCATCTGCCTCTCCTACACGTGGTGCGACGACAGCCTCAAGTGGCTGCCGCTGTCCGCGAACGAGCGGCTCGAGGTCATGCTGAAGTCGCTCGGCGAGATCTATCCGAACGTCGACATCCGCAAGCACATCATCGGCAACCCGGTGACCGTGTCCTGGGAGAACGAGCCCTACTTCATGGGCGCCTTCAAGGCGAACCTGCCGGGCCACTACCGCTACCAGCGGCGTCTGTTCACCCACTTCATGCAGGACTCGCTGCCCGAGGACCGGCGCGGCCTCTTCCTCGCCGGCGACGACATCTCCTGGACGGCCGGCTGGGCCGAGGGCGCCGTCCAGACCGCGCTCAACGCCGTGTGGGGCGTCATGCACCACCTGGGCGGCACCACCGACCCGACCAACCCGGGCCCCGGCGACCTCTACGAGTCGATCGCCCCGGTCGAGCTGCCGGAGGACTGACCCGGGCCGTGAGGCAACAGGCGCGGGCCCGTCACACTCCGGCGGCCCGCGCCTTCTCGTAGACCTCCGTCGCCAGGTCCGTGAGCTCCCGGGCGTCCCGGGCGGAGCCTTGGAGGTCGATGAGGATCTCCTCCACGCCGACCTCGGCGTGCGCGGCGAGGTCCTCCACGATCTGGTCGACGCTGCCCTGGAAGGGGGCGCGGTCGTCGCCCGTGTACGCCTCCCGCGTGTACTGGGTGTTCGCCCGCAGCACCGACTGGAGCGGGGCCGTACGACCGCGCTCCTCGGCCAGTGCCCGCAGCCCGGCGAACTCCCGCGCGAGGGCCTCGGTGCCCATCGACACCGGCATCCAGCCGTCCGCCCGGTCGACGAGCCGGCGCATCGCCTTCGGGCTGTTCGCCGGCAGCAGGATCGGCAGGGGGCCGGCCGGCTTGGGGCCGACCTCGGACGGCGCGATCGTGGTCAGCTCGCCCTCGTGTGCCACCGGGTCCGGGCCCCACACCGCGCGGCACACGTCGATCAGCTCGTCCAGGACCTGGCCGCGCCGCTCGAACGGGGCCACGGAGGCCGCCGCGTACTCGTCGTGCGACCAGCCCGTGCCGAGCCCCGCCACGACACGGCCGCCGCTCGCCGCGTCCAGAGAGGCGAGGGAGCGGGCCAGCTGGAACGGCACGTGCAGCGGGGCGACCAGGACGCTGGTGCCGAGCCGGGCGCGGGAGGTGGCGGAGGCGGCGAGGGTCAGCGAGACCAGCGGGTCGGCGACCGAGCGGTACTGGTCCGGCCACGGCAGGCCCGGTATCCCGTAGAGCCCCTGGGTGGCCGGCTCCGGGAAGAGGATCCGCTCGAAGACCCACAGGCTCTCGTAGCCCGTGGCCTCCGCGGCCCGGGCCACCTCGGGGATGTCCCGCCCGATGGAGTACTGCTTCATCTGGGGCAGGCTCAGGCCGAGTCGTGTCGTCATACCGTGCTCCTTCGTCGTCCGTGATCGGTCGTCCGGGTGCAGGTGTGCAGGTGCAGGTGTCAGTACCACGGACTCAACGCACGGCGATCACACGGGTGTTCCTGATGTGACGATCCGTCAGGCTTATGCGGTCGGATCCCGCCGGATCAGTCGGGGAGCGGGGTGAGCAGCATCCGCCCCACCAGGCCCACCGAAGTGTCCAGGCGCTGGGTGAACTCGGCGGCCAGCGGCGGGAGTCCGCGCAGGGCCCACAGGGCGCGGGCGGCGGCCCAGGCCGCGTCACGGGCCCGCTCGATGCTCCAGGAGCCGAGCAGATGGGTCAGCGGATCGGCGATCTGGAGCAGATCGGGGCCCGGCATCAGCTCTTCGCGGATGCGCTCCTCCAGCGTGACGAGGAGTTCGCCCACGCGGTCGAACTCGTCCTCCAGACACTCCGGTTCGCAGCCGAGCGTACGACAGGTGTCCACGACGGCCAGCGCCAGATCGTGGCCGATGTGCGCGTTGATGCCCGAGAGCGCGAACTGCAGCGGGCGTACCCCGGGATGGCGGCGGAACGTCAGGAGCGGGCGCCAGCAGGCGGGCGGACGCAGCCCGTGCGCCGCCGCGTCGACCGCGGCGAGATAGCGCTCCGCGAAGCGGACGTCCAGCGTGATCGCGGCCGCCCGGTCGGGGAAGCCCCCGCCGGGGCCGGCGTCGATCGCCCGGTCGACGGTGTCCGTGACCGTGAGATAGACCCGGTTGAACACGGCCACGCCGTCCATGGGCGGCAGATCCGCGGCGAGCCCGCGCATCCGCGCGAGTACCGTGTCGACCCCGCCGGCGAGCGCCCGGGGCTGTCCGATCTGTTCCAACTGCGCCATGGACGAAGGGTCCCAGTCGTAGGGTGACGCGGGTGTCGGCAGGCCGTGGGCTTCCCCAGAACGGGGGAACGGCGGGCGACACGAGGGGGGAGAGCGCGGTGTCAGGGTTACGTGCGCGACGGCTCGCGGAGCGGCGGTCGGCGCGACGGCGTGCGGCGGGCCGCTCGGCGATGGTCGCGGCGGCCTCGGCCGTGGTGGCCGCCGGGACCGTCGCGGGCCTGCTGTCCGCGACGGCCGACGGACCGGACGGCGGGGACGAGGCACGCCCCGTCGTCAGCGAGTCGCCGAGCCTCCAGCCGCTGCCCGCCCTGCCGAGCCCGACCCCGTCCGTGACGAAGCCGTCGGCGAAGCCGAGCCCGAAGCCGAAACCGAAGGCGCGGCCCACGAGGAAGGCGCCGCCCCGGCCGTCGAGCGCGCCGCCCGCCGCCTCCGGCCTCTACCGGCACAGTGACTCACAGGTCCTGGAGTGGGTGCGGGCCAACCGCTCGGACCCGCGCCGCCCGCTCATCGAGTCCCGGATAGCCGCCCGGCCGGCCGCCGTCTGGTTCGCCGACTTCACCCCGGACACCATCACGTCCCGGGTGCGCGCCGTGACCTCCGCGGCGGCCGGGGAGGGCCGGGTGCCCGTCGTCGTGCCGTACGCGATACCCGAGCGCGACTGCGGCGGCGCCTCCGACGGCGGGGCTCCGGACCGGGCTGCGTACGACGACTGGATCGACCGGTTCGCGGCGGGTCTGGGCGGCCGCGAGGTCATCGTGATCCTGGAGCCCGACGCGCTCTCCCAGACGGAGTGCCTCAGCGACGGGCAGCGCGCCGACCGCTACGCGGCACTGGCCCGCGCGGGCCGGGTCATGAAGTCCGCGAACCCCCGCGCCCGCGTCTACTACGACGCGGGCCACTCGGGCTGGAACGCCCCGGCCACCCAGGCCGCCCGCCTGAGAGCGGCGGGAGCGGCGTCCCCCGCCTCCTCCGACGGCGTCTTCAGTAACGTCTCGAACTTCCACCGCACCGCCGACGAGGCCGCCTACGACCGCCGGGTCCTCGCCGCGATGGGCGCGCCCGCGGGGCTCGGGGCCGTCATCGACACCAGCCGCAACGGCAACGGCGCCCCCATCGACGGCGAGTGGTGCGACCCCGACGGCCGCAAGATCGGCGAGGCCCCCACCCTGACCACGGGCCTGCCCCGCGTCGACGCCTACCTGTGGGTCAAACTCCCGGGCGAGTCCGACGGCTGCAAGGGCGAACCGGGCACGTTCACCCCGGACTACGCGTTCGAGCTCGCGGACTGACTGGCCGGCCGGTGCTCGGCGTCAGCCCTTCTTGCCGGTGCCCTTGTCGTGGTCCTGGGGGGCGCTGTTCTCGTCGTACGTCGAGGTGCCCGCGTCCAGGAGGGGTTCCTGGGTCTTGAGGTGGGCGGGGGCCATCGCGCGCAGTGCGTGGTAGCCGGTGATGACGACGATCGTGCCGAGGGCGATGCCGCTCAGGGAGAAGTTGTCGGTGAACTTCAGGGAGACGTTGCCGACGCCGATGATGATGCCCGCGGCGGCCGGGACCAGGTTCAGCGGATTGCGCAGGTCGACCCCGGCGTTGATCCAGATCTGGGCGCCGAGCAGGCCGATCATGCCGTAGAGGATGACGGTGATGCCGCCGAGGACGCCGCCCGGGATCGCGGCGACGATCGCGCCGAACTTGGGGCACAGGCCGAAGAGGAGCGCGAAACCGGCGGCGGCCCAGTAGGCGGCCGTGGAGTAGACGCGGGTGGCGGCCATGACGCCGATGTTCTCGGAGTACGTGGTGTTCGGCGGGCCGCCGACGGCGGTGGAGAGCATGGACGCGGCGCCGTCGGCCGAGATGGCCGTGCCGAGCTTGTCGTCGAGGTCGTCGCCGGTCATCTCGCCGACGGCCTTGACGTGTCCGGCGTTCTCCGCGATCAGCGCGATGACCACGGGCAGCGCCACGAGGATCGCGGACCACTCGAAGGACGGCGCGTGGAAGGAGGGCAGACCGATCCAGTCGGCCTTGCCGACGCCGGAGAGGTCGAGGCGCCAGTGGTCCACGGCGGCGCCGCCGCCGTTCACGGAGTGGATGCGGCCGAAGATCCGGTCGAACAGCCAGGAGATGCCGTAGCCGAAGATCAGGCCCAGGAAGATCGCGATACGGGACCAGAAACCGCGCAGGCACACGACGGCCAAACCGGTGAACAGCATGACCAGGAGCGCCGTCCACTGGTCGGTCGGCCAGTACGTGGAGGCGGTGACCGGGGCCAGGTTGAAGCCGATCAGCATGACGACGGCGCCGGTCACGATCGGCGGCATCGCCGCGTGGATGATCCGCGCGCCGAACCGCTGCACGGCGAGACCGGCCAGGAAGAGGACCACACCGACGGCGAAGACCGCGCCGGTGACCGTGGCGCTGGAGCCGCCCTGCGCGCGGATGACGGCGGCGACGCCGACGAAGGACAGCGAGCAGCCGAGGTAGCTGGGAACCCGGCCGCGCGTCGCGAGCAGGAAGATGACCGTCGCGACACCGGACATCATGATCGCGAGGTTGGGGTCGAGGCCCATCAGGACCGGTGCGACGAACGAGGCGCCGAACATCGCGACGACGTGCTGGGCGCCGAGTCCGATGGTCCGCGGCCAGGAGAGCCGCTCGTCGGGGCGGACGACGGCACCGGGGGCCGGGGTGCGCCCGTCGCCGTGCAGTTTCCAGCGCACGCCGAGGTCCATGGTGGGTCTGCTTTCTGTGGTGCTGATGTGGCCTGAATCAATAGCCTTATGTTAGTGCGACATAAGTGCGAGTACCGCGCCGCCCACCGGTGCGCGTACGCGACCGGCTGAGCGGTTGCTTAGCCGGGCGCCGTACGATGACCCGCATCCTTCCGCACGAACTCGTACCAGGAGCACCACCCGTGACCGCCGAAGCCCTCGCCGTCCCCGCCGAACCCGCCCCCTCCCACGGCCGGCTCGTCCCCGTCACCGTCCACTTCGACGACCTCGACGCGCTCGGGCTGCTGCACAACGCCCGCTACCCCGTGATGGTCGAGCGGGCCTGGAGCGCCCTGTGGCACGAGCGCGGACTCTCCTTCGAAGGCGACTGGGCGGCGGCCGGCGACTTCTGCAACGCGGTCAAGGAGTTCACGATCACCTACGACGCCCCGGTCAAGCGGCCCGGCGCCTATGCCGTGAGTCTCTGGCTTGAGCGGCTCGGCCGCACCGGACTGACCTACGGCTTTCGCTTCTGCTCCGCCGACGGCTCGCTCACCTACGCGCACGGGACGCGCGTCCTGGTCCGGCTCGACCCGGCGACGCTGCGCCCCGCACCGTGGAGCGAGCGCTTCAGGGCCTTGGGGCAGGATCTGCTGCGCCCGCGGGGCTGACCTGGCCCACGACGCCGGACGGCGCCCGGTCGGCGCCGCGCAGCACGCCCGCGAACACCGCGAGCCCGCAGGCGAGCACGGTCACCACGCCGAACGACACCACGAGGCTCGTCGCGTCGGCGATCGTGCCGATCGCGGAGGGCGCGACCAGCCCCGAGGTGTACGTGATGGTGGCGACGCCGGCGATGGCCTGGCTCGGGTTCGGCCCGCTGCGGCCCGCCGCCGCGAAGGCGAGCGGCACGACGACCGCGATGCCGAGCCCGAGCAGCCCGAATCCGGCCATCGCGATCGCCGGATTCGGTGCGACCACCACGAGCAGGGCGCCCAGCGTCGCGCCGATCCCGCCGATCCGGACCGTGCGCACCGCCCCGAAGCGGTCGACCACGGCGTCGCCCGCGATCCGCGCGATCGCCATGGTGAGCGTGAACGCCGTCGTGCAGGCCGCCGCGAGCCCGGCCGACGTGCCGAGCACGTCCCGCAGATAGACCGCCGACCAGTCCAGGCTGGCGCCCTCCGCGAACACCGCGCAGAACCCGACCGCGCCGATGAGCAGCGCCGACTTCGGCGGAAGGGTGAAGCGGGGCGGCGCCTCCTCGTCCTCGGCCGGGCGCAGGTCCAGCACCCAGCGGCAGGCGGCGAACCCGGCCACGGTCAGCACGGCCGCCGCGAGCAGATGGTGCAGCCGGGCGTCCGCGCCGATGTGCGCGGCGAGCGTGCCGCCCGCCGAACCCAGCAGCGCTCCCGCGCTCCACATCCCGTGCAGCCCCGACATGATCGACTTGTCGAGGCGGGTCTCGATCTCGACGCCGAGCGCGTTCATCGCCACGTCCGACATGCCGGCCGTCGCCCCGTAGACGAACAGCGCGACGCAGAGCGTGAGCAGGTTCGGCGCGAGGGACGGCAGGACCAGTGCCAGCGTCCACAGCGCGAGCAGCCCGCGCAGCGCGGTGCGCGCGCCGAACCGGTGACTGACGCTCCCGGCCAGCGGCATCGCCACGGAGGCGCCGATCGCCGGGAAGGCGAGCGCCAGCCCGAGCTGGCCCGCGCCGACGCCCGCGTGGTCCTGGATCCACGGCACTCGGGTCGCGAACGAACCGGTCACCGCGCCGTGGACGCAGAAGACGGTCGCCACCGCGTACCGGGCGCGCTTCAACTCCGCCAGTCCGTACGTGGGTTGATGTGCCGCAGACGCTGTTCCGCTCATCCTGCCCGGCCCCTCCCGAGTCGCTCCCCAAGCGTGTGGCCGTAAACTATCAGGAACCCTGCCTGATAGTTAACCCGTTTCCCCGTAGGATCCCGGCATGCCCGCATCACCGAGCACCGCCCGAGCCATCAACGACCGGCTCGCCCTGCGCCTGCTGCAGGAAGAAGGCCCGCTGACCGCCGGGCAGTTGAAGGAGCGCACCGGCCTGTCCCGGCCCACCGTCGCGGACCTCGTCGAGCGGCTCGCCGCCGCCGGCTTCATCCAGGTCGTCGGCGAGGCGGGCGCGCAGCGACGCGGCCCCAACGCCCGCCTGTACGGGCTCGTCGCCGACCGCGCCCACCTCGCGGCCCTCGACGTCCGCACCGAAGGGGTCCGGCTCGTCGTCGCCGACCTGCTCGGCGCCGTGCGCGCCGAGGCGTCCCTGTCCGTCGACACCCGTGAGGCGACCGGCGCCGCCGTCGAGCGCACCATCGCCCTCCTCGAACGGACCGCGAAGGAGGCCGGCGTCGAGCGGCTGCACACCATCGGCGTCGGCGCCCCCGGCCTCGTCGACCCCGTGACGGGCGCCCTGCGCGACTCCACGAAACTCCCCGAATGGCACCGCCGCCTCGTCCCGGCCCTCCAGGAACGGCTCGGCGCGCGTGTGCTCGTGGAGAACGAGACGAACCTCGCGGCGCTCGCCGAGCGGCGCGACGGGGTGGCCCGCGACCGGGACACGTTCGTGCTGCTGTGGCTCGGGCTCGGCATCGGCGCGGCGGTCGTCCTCGACGGGGTGCTGCGCCGCGGGGCCTCCGGCGGAACCGGGGAGGTCGGCTTCCTGCCCGTGCCGGGTACGGGGGGACTGCCGTCCGCCACCGGGTGCGACGGAGGGTTCCACGATCTGGCCGGGGCCGGAGCGGTGCTCTCTCTCGCGGGGGAGTACGGGCTGGTCGGCGCGGCGGAGCCGCTGGAGCGGGCGTTCGATGTCGTGCGGGAGGCGGCGGGGGCCTCCGGCGGTGCGGCGGAGGAGTTCCTGGACGCGCTGGCCGGGCGGCTCGCGATCGGGGCCGCCGCGGTGGTGGCCGTGCTGGATCCCGGGTGCGTCGTGCTCGCGGGAGAGGTGGGGCGGGCCGGGGGTGACGCGTTGGCCCGGCGGGTCGCCGTGCGGCTCGCCGCGATGTCGCCGCTGGTGACGGAGGTGCGGGCCGGGATTCTGGGAGGCGGGGCCGTCTTGAGCGGGGCGTTGGTGATGGCGCGGGAGGCGGCGCAGGAGGCGGTGTACTCGCCGTAGGGCTGAGCGGATCGTTGCCGGGTGCGGGCCGGTGGGGCTTCTCGCGCAGTTCCCCGCGCCCCTGAAATGCACGCCCTTCGGGCGGCATTTCCCCGATGAAG
>NZ_JBHYTK010000161.1:0-18316 GCF_042749255.1 Streptomyces sp. NPDC059524
CCCCGCGGGGGGGGCGGGGGGCGCCCCGGCGGGCCCCCCCCCCCCCCCCCCCCGGCGCCCGGCGGGTCCCCCCCCGCGGGGGGTGTGGGGGGTTGGCCCGCCGGGTATTGCGGCTATCTCCGCCCGGTCGCGGACCGTGAGCTCCAGGCCCTCGTCCTGCGCCGCACGCGCGGCCGCGGCCCAGGCACGGGCCGCCACGGGACCACCCGTGGCCGCCGAGAGCCGCCGGGCCTCCGCGACCAGGGACGCGGCGTCCCGCGGCCCCGCGTCCGCCGGAGAGGCCGGCGCCACCGGCACGGCGACCGACGGGCGGGCGACGCGCACGCCCAGCGGGAGCCGCTCCACGAGCGGCCGCTGGTCCATGCGCTCGCGCACCCGCCGGCTCACCACGTCCGTGCCGTTGCGCGCGTCGAAGCGGGCGGCGACCGCCAGCGCCTCCCCGCGCGCGTGCACGGCGAGTTCGGCCGCGGTCCAGTCGCGCCCGGCCGGCCCCGGCACCCGCTGCTCGCCCAGGCCCAGCCCGACCAGCCGGTCCATGACCAGCGCCGTCACCGCGAGGAAGTTCTTCAGGCCCTGCGGGTCGCCGCTGTCCGTGAAGTACGCGGGCCGCTCCGCGAGCAGCTCCAGGGCGCGCGCCTCGTTGCCCGTCAGGGCGCAGAACTCGACGTGCGACGCGAACGCGCCCCGCATCGACTCCATCTGCCGCACCAGGCGCAGCCCCCGCAGGTGGTTGGCCCGCGCCTCCTCCGGACGCCCCAGACGCAGCAGCGGCAGCAGCGACGAGGCCAGCGCGGCGTGCGGCTCATGGGCGCACGTCAGCTCGCCGGCCAGGACGGGACCCCACAGTTCGAGGGCCCGCTCGTCGTGGCGCAGGTCCGCCTGACGGGCCCCCTGGCCGTTCAGCTCACAGGCGTGGCAGTCGGCCTTGTCGTCACGGTCCGCCGCCAGCCACGCGTCGTACGCCCGCGTGGCCCGCTCCTCGTCGCCCAGGTGGTCGGCCACGTAGAACTCGCTCATACGGACGGCCCGTTCGGAATGGCCCGCCACCTTGTAGCGGTGCTCCATCTCGCCGAGCCACTTCTCAATGGAGGCGAGCGGGATGTGCGGCTGGTTCAGCATCCCGTTCGTCATCCACTTGAAGACCCAGTGCAGCGAGTGCGTCTCGTAGGCGTCGAAGTCCTCGGGGTGCTCGTCCCACATGCGCAGCAGACGCGCGAAGGGGACGAACATCTTGTCCTTCTCGGAGCTGTAGTTGTACATCTGCAGCTGGTGGCTGAGCGCCTCGATCACCCCGAGGGCGACACCGAGCCGCTCCGCCTCGGCGAGCAGCGCCTCCGCGCGGGCGCCCCGCGCGGGACCCTCGGGCCGCGCCGCGTTCTCCGCCATCGCGTGCCGCAGGGCGTCCAGATCCATGGTCTCGCTCATCGGGGGTCCTTTCCGGTGCCGGGGTGCGTGGCCCACTCGAGGAGGCCGATGAACGAACGGTTGAGGAGCGCCGAGTCGGCGGGGCGCAGCGGGCGCTGCGCCATCAGCAGCGCCTGCCCGTACAGGGCCTCCGCCGCCGTGCCGATCAGCTCCGGGTCGTCGAGCGAACTGACCCTGCGGATCAGCGGGTTGAGGTGATTGAGCACCAGACGCGCGCGGGGCGCGCTGCCGCGCAGCGAGCCGAGAATGCCCGCCCACAGGTCGTCGGCCTGGGCCTCCGCCTCCGCGCGGGCCTGCTCGTGCCGGGCCGCACGGTCGTCCAGATGCAGCGCCGGCACCGTCAGCGGATGGAAGGCCCGCAGGGCCACGTCGCAGCCCAGCGGGTCGAGCTTGGCCCGTGCGGCCGCGAGGAAGCCCGCCAGAGCCAGCTCCTCCGCCGGGTCCATGGCGTCGAGATGCGCGGTGACCGTCTCCGCGTCCAGCTCCGCGACCGCCGTGCCGGGACGCACGGACGGCAGCGCCTCCACCAGATCGGCGTCATACGTGTAACCGCCGTTGACCACCCCGATGCCCTGCGCCGACGCGATCGGAGCCACCTGCCGGTACTCCTCCACGGTGCGCGTGAAGTGCACGACCGGGTGGCGCTGCGCGAACTCCTCCAGGGAGAGATGCCCGTCCGTCGTCTCGAACGGCAGCCACGGAAGCATCGTCCGCAGCATCTCCTTGTCGTGCCGCGCCAGGGACTTGACCCCCAGGTGATGCACGGACAGGAAGGCCGACAGCCGCTCCGGAGAACCCGCCGCGAGCGAGGTCAGCCACTCCCGGATGCGCTCGCCCAGGGCCTCCCGCACGGCGGCCAGCGTCTCGTCGTCGTACAGCGACTCGCGCGACGCCGTCGGGCGCAGACTGTCCGTGTCGATGACGCAGCGCACGAAGAACGCCCAGTCGGGCAGCAGCTGATCGGCGCGCTCGGTGAGCAGCATGCCCTTCAGGTGCACCCGGTGGCTCGCGCGCTGCGCCGGACTGACCGCCTGCGGCAGCACGTGCGCCACGCCCCGGACCCCCGCGAGCGGCACGTCCAGGTCGATCGAGTCCAGCGGCGTGAAGCCGAACACGTCGCGGCAGTGGCCCGCCAGGGCGACCCGGCGGGCGGCCGGACTCGCGTGCTCGCGGTCCCACACGGCCGGAAGGTCCGTCACGGCCGTCTCGCCCACCCGCACGTCGTACGGCAGCAGTGAGCCGAAGTCCCGGGCCAGGGACAGCACCCGCTCCTCGTCCAGCCATTCCGCCGCGCCCGCGCGGGCCTCCAGGTGCACCGTCGTGCCCGGCTCGGGACGCGCCTCGTCCGGCAGCGTGCGCACCGTGTAGGAGCCGTCGTCCCGGGCGGTCCACTCGACCGGCGGGGCATCCGGAGTGCGTGCGCTGCGGCTCACCACACGGATGCGCTCGGCGACCACGAAGCACGCGAGCAGCCCGATGCCGAACTGCCCCAGGAACTCCGCGCGGGCCGACTCCAGGCCGTCGTCGCGCTTGGAGCTGCGGCCGATCGTCGCCAGCAGACTGTGCACGTCCGCCTCGGACAGACCGATGCCGGAGTCCTCCACGCGCAGCGCCCCGGACCCGGCGAACAGGCGCACGGTGGCGGGGGAGCCGGGCTGCTCGGCGCGGCGGGCGGTGATCGCGTCCACCGCGTTCTGCAGCAGTTCGCGCAGGTAGACCTTGGGGCTGGAGTACAGGTGATGGGAGAGGAGGTCGACGAGACCACGCAGGTCGACCTGGAAGGTGTGCGGCGCCTGCGCGCCCGGGGACGTCTGTGAACTCTGTGAAGTCTGGGAATCCATCGTCGCTGCGCCGGTGGGGGGACGGGCGACGGCGCGGGTCGGGCGGCACCACGGGAGGTGACCGCGATCAGGGGCCGGAGCCGGTCATCCTAGGTCCGGCGAGCCGCTCGTGACCAGCGGGTTCCTCGCGGGCACCGGCGGTGGTCGGTGAATGTCAGTGGCGTGGTGTGCAATGGATCTCGTGCCCGCGCTCGAAGAACCGCTGAAGAAAGCGCTCGGTCCCGCCACCGCGAAGGTGATGGCCGAGCACCTAGGCCTGCACACCGTCGGTGACCTGCTGCACCACTACCCGCGCAGATACGCCGAGCGCGGCGAGCTCACCCGCCTCGCCGACCTGCCGCTCGACGAGCACGTCACCGTCGTCGCCCAGGTCGCGACCGCCCGCGTCCTGAAGTTCAACGGCGGCAGCGGACAGCGCCTAGAGGTCACCATCACCGACGGCAGCGGCCAGCTCCAGCTCGTCTTCTTCGGCCGCGGCATCCACAAGCCGCACAAGGACCTGCTCCCGGGCACGCGCGCGATGTTCGCCGGCAAGGTCGGCGTCTTCAACCGCAAGATGCAGCTGGCCCACCCGGCCTACCAGCTGCTGCAGGCCGACTCCTCGCAGGAGGCGGCCGAGGCCGTCGGCTCCTGGGCCGGCGCCCTCCTGCCGATCTACCCGGCCACCGCCAAGCTGGAGTCCTGGAAGATCGCCAAGGCGGTCGACCTCGTCCTGCCCAGCGCCCAGGAGGCCCTCGACCCGCTCCCGGAGTCCCTGCGCGAGGGCCGCGGCCTGGTCCCGCTCACCGAGGCGCTCCTCAAGATCCACCGGCCGCACACCAAGGCCGACATCGCGGACGCCCGCGCCCGCCTCAAGTGGGACGAGGCGTTCGTCCTCCAAGTCGCCCTCGCCCGGCGCCGGTTCGCCGACACCCAGCTCAGCGCCGTCGCGCGCGTACCGAAGCCGGACGGACTGCTCACCGCGTTCGACGCGAAGCTCCCCTTCACCCTCACCGAGGGCCAGCAGAAGGTCTCGCGCGAGATCTTCGACGACCTGGCCACCGAGCACCCGATGCACCGCCTCCTCCAGGGCGAAGTCGGCTCCGGCAAGACGATGGTCGCCCTGCGCGCCATGCTCGCCGTCGTCGACGCGGGCGGGCAGGCGGCCATGCTCGCGCCCACCGAGGTCCTCGCCCAGCAGCACCACCGGTCCGTCACCGAGATGATGGGCGAGCTCGCCGAGGGCGGCATGCTCGGCGGGGTCGAGCACTCCACCAAGGTCGTCCTCCTCACCGGCTCCATGGGCGCCGCCGCCCGCCGCAAGGCGCTGCTCGACCTGACCACCGGCGAGGCCGGCATCGTCATCGGCACGCACGCCCTGATCGAGGACAAGGTCCAGTTCCACGACCTCGGCCTCGTCGTCGTCGACGAGCAGCACCGCTTCGGCGTGGAGCAGCGCGACGCCCTGCGCTCCAAGGGCAAGCAGCCCCCGCACCTGCTCGTCATGACGGCCACACCGATCCCGCGCACGGTCGCCATGACCGTCTTCGGTGACCTGGAGACCTCCGTCCTCGACCAGCTGCCGGCCGGGCGCTCACCGATCGCCAGCCACGTCGTGCCCGCCGCCGACAAGCCCCACTTCCTCACGCGCGCGTGGGAGCGCGTGCGCGAGGAGGTGGGCAACGGGCACCAGGCCTATGTCGTCTGCCCCCGCATCGGCGACGACGAGGACGAGAAGCCCAAGAAGGGCAAGGCCGCCAAGAAGTCCCCCGAGGACGAGGCCGAGAAGCGGCCGCCGCTCGCCGTCCTGGAGGTGGCCGAGCAGCTCGCGCGCGGGCCGCTCCAGGGGCTCACGGTCGAGGTCCTGCACGGCCGGATGCAGCCCGACGACAAGGACGCGGTGATGCGCCGCTTCGCCGCGGGCGAGACCGACGTCCTCGTCGCGACGACCGTCATCGAGGTGGGGGTGAACGTGCCGAACGCGACAGCGATGGTGATCATGGACGCAGACCGCTTCGGCGTCTCCCAGCTCCACCAGCTGCGCGGCCGCGTCGGCCGCGGCTCGGCGGCCGGCCTGTGCCTCCTGGTCACCGAGATGCCCGAGGCCAGCCCCGCGCGCGCCCGCCTCGGCGCGGTGGCCGCCACGCTCGACGGCTTCGAGCTGTCCCGGATCGACCTGGAGCAGCGCCGCGAGGGCGACGTCCTCGGCCAGGCCCAGTCCGGCGTCCGCTCGTCCCTGCGGATGCTCGCCGTCATCGAGGACGAGGAGATCATCGCCGAGGCCCGCGAGGAGGCGACCAAGGTGGTCACCGCGGACCCGGACCTCGACCACCTGCCCGGACTGCGCACCGCCCTGGACGCCCTCCTGGACGAGGAGCGGGAGCAGTACCTCGACAAGGGCTGAGACACTGGGTGACACCACCCATCCCCGCATCCCGAAGGGCCGAGGAACGAGATGACCCGCGTGATCGCCGGACGCGCCGGCGGACGCCGCCTGGCCGTGCCGCCGGGCAACGGCACCCGCCCCACCTCCGACCGCGCGCGCGAGGGCCTCTTCTCCACCTGGCAGGCCCTGCTCGGCACCCTCGACGGCACCCGCGTCGCCGACCTGTACGCGGGCTCGGGAGCCGTCGGCCTGGAGGCGCTCTCCCGGGGCTCGGCCCACGCTCTCCTCGTGGAGGCCGACGCCCGCGCGGCCCGCACGATCCGGGAGAACATCAAGGCGCTCGGTCTGCCCGGCGCGGAAGCGCGTACCGGCAAGGCGGAGCAGATCGTCGCGGGCCCGGCCCCCGCCACCCCCTACGACCTGGTCTTTCTCGACCCGCCGTACGCGGTCTCGGACGACGATCTTCGCGAGATCCTGCTCACACTCCGCACTCAGGGCTGGCTCACGGACGATGCGCTCGTCACCGTTGAACGCAGTACGAGAGGCGGCGACTTCCGCTGGCCGGACGGCTTCGAGGCACTGAGGTCCCGGCGTTACGGCGAGGGAACGTTTTGGTACGGTCGCGCCGCCTTGACCACCACCCTCACGTGCGACGACGCACGATGACCGGACCGGAGAGCGAGGGACTTCCCGTGCGCCGCGCAGTCTGTCCCGGGTCGTTCGACCCCATCACCAACGGCCACCTCGACATCATCGCCCGAGCCTCCAAGCTGTACGACGTCGTGCACGTCGCGGTGATGATCAACCAGTCGAAGAAGGGCCTCTTCGCCGTCGAGGAGCGGATCGAGCTGATCCGCGAGGTCACCGCGGAGTTCGGCAACGTCGAGGTGGAGGCCTTCCACGGCCTGCTCGTCGACTTCTGCAAGCAGCGCGACATCCCGGCCATCGTGAAGGGCCTGCGCGCCGTCAGCGACTTCGACTACGAGCTGCAGATGGCCCAGATGAACAACGGCCTCTCGGGCGTCGAGACCCTGTTCGTCCCCACCAACCCCACCTACAGCTTCCTGTCCTCCTCGCTGGTCAAGGAGGTCGCGGCCTGGGGCGGCGACGTGTCCCACCTGGTCCCGCCGGTCGTGCACGAGGCGTTGACCGAGCGCCTCCCCAAGAAGTGACACGCACGCACCAGTTGGGCATACAGTCGTCCCGTCCGTCTCCAACACCCCTCACAGCCCTGTGAGCAGACGAGAGAGTGGCGAGCACACGGTGGACGTCCAGAAGAAGCTCGACGAGATCGTCGCCGCGGTCGGCAGCGCCCGGTCCATGCCCATGTCGGCCTCGTGCGTGGTCAACCGCGCCGACCTGCTCTCGATGCTCGACGAGGTGCGCCAGGCGCTGCCCGGCTCCCTCGCCCAGGCCCAGGAGCTGATCGGCGGGCGCGAGCAGATGGTCGAGCAGGCCCGCGCCGAGGCCGAGCGGATCATCGAGACCGCGCACGCCGAGCGCGGCACCCTGATCGCCGACACGGAGATCGCCCGCCGCTCCCAGGACGAGGCCGACCGCATCCTGGCCGAGGCCCGCCAGGAGGCGGAGGAGGTCCGCGCGGAGGCCGACGACTACGTCGACTCCAAGCTCGCCAACTTCGAGGTCGTCCTCAACAAGACGCTCGGCTCGGTCGGCCGCGGCCGCGAGAAGCTGCTCGGCACGGGCCCCGGCACGGACGAGCACGGCTACGAGGACGAGGACGCCCCCGAGCGCAGCCAGGACCCCGAGACCCTGCGCCGCGACGCCGACTCCTACGTGGACGCCAAGCTCGGCGCCTTCGAGGCGGTGCTCGCCAAGACGCTGGAGGCCGTCGGCAAGGGCCGCCAGAAGCTGCACGGCCGGATCGCCAGCGACGACCTCGGCGCGCTGACGCTCGACGGCGAGGGCGGCGCGCAGGCGCACACCAGCGACGCCGACTACCTCGCGGGCCTCGCCGAGATCGGCGCCCAGGAGCCGCGGCAGCCCGAGACCCCGCAGATCCCGGCCCAGCAGCCCGTCGCCGCGTACGCGCAGCAGCCGGACCCCTACGCCTACCAGCAGCAGGGCTACGGGCAGCAGGACGCCTACGCCGGGTACCCGCAGCAGCCGCAGCCGGATCCGTACGGATACCAGCAGCAGGATCCGTACGCGGCGCAGCAGGAGCAGTACCAGCAGTACGGGTACCAGCAGCAGCCGGAGCAGCCGCAGGCGGCCGGCGGGCAGCAGGACCAGGGCGGGGTGCTCGACGAGACCAGCCTCTTCGACACCAGCATGATCAACATGGATCAGGTGCGGGAGTACGAGCGCCAGTACGAACAGGGCCGCTGACCGGCCGCGACCGGGGCCCCCGGGGCCGGATTGGGCCGAGAGCGGATGGTCCAGTATCCTGGCTGTTCGGTCGCGCGTACACGTGCGTCCTGAGCTGCCCGGAAGGATCTCGGCGGCGCTTCACGAGCTTCGAAGAACGAAAGCAGGACCAGCCCTGAACACCCGCCTCGACCACCGCAATCCTCTCGTGTTCGACACACACGAGCTGGGTCGGCGTCCTGGTGCCATGCAGCGGCTGTCCCGCACGATCGGCGCTCCCAAGGACCTCGGTATCCAGGGAGTCATCGAGGTGCCGGAAGGCGCCCCGGTGGAGCTCGACCTCCGCCTCGAGTCGGTCATGGAAGGGGTGCTTGTCACAGGCACCGCCCGTGCATCGGCCAAGGGGGAGTGCGTAAGGTGTCTGGAGCCGCTCGACCAAGAGGTCGACGCGGACTTCCAGGAGATGTTCTCGTACCCTGACGCCGACGACCGGGGCCGTCCCAAGGACGACGCCGGCGACGACGCCGAGGACGACGAGGACAGGCTCTTTCTCGAGGACGGCCTGTTCGACCTCGAGCCTGTGCTGCGTGATGCGGTGGTGCTCGCACTGCCGATGCAGCCGGTGTGCCAGGAAGACTGTGAGGGTCTGTGCTCCGAATGCGGAGTGCGTCTCGCGGACGACCCGGACCACCACCACGACGCCGTCGACATCCGTTGGGCGGCTTTGCAGGGACTCGCTGGCACCATCCAGGACGGCGAGAAGGACGAGATGAGCGGCGCCGAAGCGGAAGCGGGCGTCGACGAGAAGCAGGAGAAGTAGCCGTGGCTGTTCCGAAGCGGAAGATGTCGCGCAGCAACACGCGCCACCGCCGGTCGCAGTGGAAGGCTGCGGTCCCCACCCTGGTTTCGTGTGAGCGTTGCCAGGAGCCCAAGCTGCAGCACATCGCGTGCCCCGCTTGCGGTACCTACAACAAGCGCCAGGTCCTCGAGGTCTGAGCGGCTGGTGAGAGGCACAGTGTCGAGCCCCAAGAAGGCGGATGACGCCAAGAAAAAGGTGGACACGACAGCCTCGTCCCACACGCTTCTGGAAGGGCGGCTCGGGTACAAGCTCGAGTCCGCCCTTCTGGTGCGTGCGCTGACGCATCGCTCGTACGCGTACGAGAACGGTGGCCTGCCCACGAACGAGCGGCTGGAGTTCCTCGGGGACTCCGTGCTCGGTCTCGTGGTCACGGACACCCTCTACCGCACCCACCCCGACCTGCCTGAAGGCCAGCTGGCCAAGCTGCGGGCCGCGGTGGTCAATTCGCGTGCGCTTGCGGAGGTCAGCCGCGGGCTCGACCTGGGCTCCTTCATCCGGCTCGGCCGGGGCGAAGAGGGCACGGGCGGCCGGGACAAGGCGTCCATCCTCGCCGACACCCTTGAAGCGGTGATCGGCGCGGTCTACCTGGACCAGGGTCTGGACGCGGCCGGTGAGCTCGTTCACCGACTGTTCGACCCGTTGATCGAGAAGTCCTCGAATCTGGGTGCCGGCCTGGACTGGAAGACCAGTCTCCAGGAACTCACGGCGACCGAAGGACTCGGTGTCCCCGAGTACCTGGTCTCCGAGACCGGCCCGGACCACGAGAAGACCTTCACTGCTGCCGCCCGCGTCGGAGGCGTCTCGTACGGCACCGGCACCGGCCGCAGCAAGAAGGAAGCGGAGCAGCAGGCTGCCGAGTCCGCGTGGCGTGCGATTCGCGCCGCCGCGGACGAGCGGGCCAAGGCCGCCGAGGCGGAGACCGCCGCCGGCGCCTAGTCCGCCGCTTCCTCACGCCTGCCCTGTCGGCTCACCGCCGGTGGGGCAGGCGTCTTTGATCGTGAACCCCTCCGGAGGAATCCCGTGCCCGAGCTGCCCGAAGTCGAGGTCGTACGGCGCGGCCTGGCCCGCTGGGTGGCCCAGCGCACCGTCGAGGACGCCGAGGTGCTGCACCCGCGCGCGGTGCGCCGCCATGTCGCCGGCGGCGAGGACTTCGCGCATCGCCTCAAGGGGCAGCGGATCGGTGAGCCGATGCGCCGGGGCAAGTACCTCTGGCTCCCCCTGGACACCACCCACACCTCGGTCCTCGCCCACCTCGGGATGAGCGGCCAGCTCCTGGTGCAGCCGCACGACGCCCAGGACGAGAAGCACCTGCGGGTGCGGATCCGGTTCGCCGACGACCTCGGCACGGAGCTGCGCTTCGTCGACCAACGCACCTTCGGCGGCCTCTCGTTGCACGAGAACACCCCCGACGGGCTGCCCGACGTCATCGCGCACATCGCCCGCGACCCGCTCGACCCGCTGTTCGACGACGCCGCCTTCCACACCGCGCTGCGCGCCAAGCGCACCACGCTCAAGCGCGCCCTGCTCGACCAGTCACTGATCAGCGGCGTCGGCAACATCTACGCCGACGAGGCGCTGTGGCGCGCGAAGCTGCACTACGAGCGCCCCACGGCCACGCTCACGCGCCCGCGCACCGCCGAACTCCTCGGCCACGTACGGGACGTGATGAACGCGGCGCTCGCGGTCGGCGGCACGAGTTTCGACGCGCTCTACGTCAACGTCAACGGGGAGTCGGGCTACTTCGACCGGTCCCTGGACGCGTACGGACGCGAGGGTCTGCCGTGCCGGCGGTGCGGCACCCCGATGCGCCGCCGCCCCTGGATGAACCGGTCCAGCTACTACTGCCCGCGCTGCCAGCGGCCGCCGCGGGTCACCGCGTAGGACTCACCCGGCGAGGGGCTCAGTAACCGAAGTCCTGCGTCCACCACGGGCCGCCCGCGCCGAAGTGGACGCCGACGCCGATGGTCTTGAAGTCGCAGTTCAGGATGTTCGCCTTGTGCCCGGCGCTGTTCATCCACGCGTCCATCACGGACTGCGCGTTGGCCTGGCCGCGGGCGATGTTCTCGCCGCCGAGGCCGGTGATGCCGGCCTCCTCGGCGCGGTCCCACGGCGTCGCGCCGTCCGGATCCGTGTGGTCGAAGAAGTCCCGCGCGGCCATGTCGGCGCTGAAGTCCGAGGCCAGCGCGGCGAGACCGCTGTCCGCCGTGACGGGAGAGCAGCCGACCTTGGCGCGCTCCTGGTTGACGAGCGTCACGACCTCCGCCGCGGCCGAGGGCACGGCGGTCTTCGAGGGAGCCGGGACGGCGGGCGCCGCGGTCCTGCGCTCCGGGGCGGACGTCGACGGGCTCGCGCTCTTCGTCGAGGGCGCGGCGGATGGCGTCCGCGACGGCTCCGCCTTCTTCGACGGAGTGCGGGACGGCGTCGGCGACGCGCTCTTGGACGGCGCGGACGGGGAGGGCGCCGCCTTCGACGGGGTCGCGCGCTCGGTGTCCCGGCTCGCGGAGGACGGCGAGCGCTCCACGAGCGCGCCGTCCGTGCCGCCCTGCGCCTCCACGCTGGGGGAGGAGCCCGCGGCCCGCACCTTGTTGCCGCCGTGCTCGCCGCCGAGCTGGAGGCTGTCGGTGCCCGGTATCAGTCCCGAGGCCACCGCTACGGCGCCCAGGGCGACGGCGGCGGAGACGCCGAGCAGGCCGGCACGGACCGGGACGGCGCGCTTGCGGCGGTGGTGCACGCGGGCACCCTCGGCCGCCGCGGCGGCCGGAGCCTCGCCGCCGAAGGCCTCGGGGTCGTCGAACGGAGCGTAAAGAGGGTGTGCGGGGGAACCTTCGGCGCCGTGCACGCCACCGGGAGAGCCCGGGCGGTCGGTGCCGTACGTGCCGGGGGTGGTCTCCGCGGCGCGGCCCGTGGCGGCGCGTCCGGCGGCGGAGCGTCGGTGGCGTCCCATGTGCTGGCCTTCCTCGTCCTCGCGGTCGTCCATGTTCCTCACCCGTACGAGTGAGTCTCATCGGTCCGCGACGGTACCCCAGAACACCAGGGGGTGAGGTGCTCCGAGTGCATTTGGCCGGTTAGCGTGCAGCCATGAACGAACACGTACGACTCACCGCGTGGGTGCGAGGACGCGTCCAACGTGTGGGTTTTCGCTGGTTCACCAGGGCGCGCGCCCTGGAGATCGGCGGTCTGAGTGGTTTTGCTCTCAATTTGGACGACGGACGGGTCCAGGTGGTCGCCGAGGGGCCGCGGGCGGCCTGTCAGCAGCTCCTCGACTGGCTCCACGACGGCGACACTCCCGGCCGGGTCGAGGGTGTGACTGAGATCTGGGACACGCCGCGCGGGGGGTACGAGGGGTTCGCGATCCGCTGACGGTCACCGCGAGCGGCGCCCCGCGCACCCGCCGTGCGCATGCCCCGGGCAACGGCTCCGAGGGAAAAGCCCCTGGTGGTTGCCAAGAAGAGGGACTCGTGGCAGGCTCCGGGAGTACGGATGATCTCCACGCCCCGAGGGCCCCGACGGTCAGGCCGCGCCGCACGTTCTCCGGCGCGAAGCCCCCGGGATGCCCGCGAATACGGGGCGTGATCGTGTTGACCGTCAAACTTTTTGGTGAGACTCTGGAAGCCCCGCGCACCTTAGCTGTTTGGCATGTGAGAACGGCAGCACGACAAGAAGTGCCAAGCACCGCGGGTGCGATTCCCTCACGACCCACACCGATTCGGTCGGTCACTCAGTGTGGAGGACCATCCATCATGGCAAAGGCGCTTCTCGGTTACGTCGGCGGCAGCGACCCGCGACTCCTCGCCGAGATGCGACGGCTCCAGCAGCGTGTACAGGACCTGGAATCCGAGCTTGTCCGGATCCAGGCCGAGAACGACGCGCTCGCGGCTGCCACCGCTTCTCACGACTCTCTCATCGAGGGCATCGACGTACCCCAGGCGGAGCCTGCGCTCACCTGACCACATCACGCCGTACGTGGTCGGGCTGCTCGTATCAGCCGCTGACAGATACGCACCAGAGATAGGTACCAGAGATACGCAAGGGGCGCCCCGGCGTCCCTTCTTTCTTCCCCCGTCCCCCTCTCGCGAGGCCGCGAGACGTTCTTAACGTCTGGTGTGCCCTGCGCCCTCCCGGGTGAAACCGTGGGTTCATGGAGTGAGACAGGGGCGCCCGGTAGAGTCCGACGGCGTGCACCTCAAGGCTTTGACCCTGCGCGGGTTCAAATCGTTCGCCTCGGCCACCACTCTGCGGTTCGAGCCGGGCATCACCTGCGTCGTGGGACCCAACGGCTCGGGCAAGTCCAATGTCGTGGACGCCCTGAGCTGGGTCATGGGCGAGCAGGGCGCCAAGTCCCTGCGCGGCGGCAAGATGGAGGACGTCATCTTCGCCGGCACCACGGGCCGCCCGCCGCTGGGCCGCGCCGAGGTGTCGCTGACCATCGACAACTCCGACGGGGCGCTCCCCATCGAGTACGCCGAGGTCACCATCACGCGGATCATGTTCCGCAACGGCGGCAGCGAGTACCAGATCAACGGGGACACCTGCCGGCTCCTCGACATCCAGGACCTGCTCTCCGACTCCGGCATCGGCCGCGAGATGCACGTCATCGTCGGCCAGGGCCAGCTCGACTCCGTCCTGCACGCCGACCCCATGGGCCGCCGCGCCTTCATCGAGGAGGCGGCCGGCGTCCTCAAGCACCGCAAGCGCAAGGAGAAGGCGCTGCGGAAGCTGGACGCGATGCAGGCCAATCTCGCGCGCGTGCAGGACCTCACCGACGAACTGCGCCGCCAGCTCAAGCCGCTGGGCCGGCAGGCCGCCGTAGCCCGACGCGCCGCTGTCATCCAGGCCGACCTGCGCGACGCCCGCCTGCGCCTGCTCGCCGACGACCTCGTACGGATGCGACAGGCGCTCAGCGCCGAGATCGCCGACGAGGCCGAGCTGAAGCGGCGCAAGGACGCGGCCGAGGAGGAGCTGAAGAAGGCACTCCAGCGCGAGGGGCATCTGGAGGACGAGGTGCGGCAGCTGACGCCCCGCCTCCAGCGCGCCCAGCAGAGCTGGTACGAACTGTCGCAACTGGCCGAGCGGGTGCGCGGCACCGTCTCCCTCGCCGACGCGCGCGTGAAGAGCGCGACCTCCGTCCCGGCCGAGGAGCGGCGCGGCCGCGATCCCGAGGACCTCGAACGCGAGGCCGCGCGCGTGCGCGAGCAGGAGGCCGAGCTGGAGGCCGCCCTCGAAGCCGCGCAGACCGCGCTCGACGAGACGATCGCCCACCGCGCCGAACTCGAGCGCGAACTGGCCGTCGAGGAGCGCCGCCTCAAGGACGCCGCCCGCGCCATCGCCGACCGCCGCGAGGGACTCGCCCGGCTCCAGGGCCAGGTCAATGCCGCCCGCGGCCGGGCCGCCTCCGCGCAGGCCGAGATCGACCGGCTGGCGTCCGCCCGCGACGAGGCCGAACAGCGGGCGGTCACCGCGCAGGAGGAGTACGAGGAGCTCAAGGCCGAGGTCGACGGGCTCGACGCCGGTGACGCGGAGCTCACCGACCGGCACGAGGCGGCCCGGGCCGCGCTCGCCGAGGCCGAGGCCGCGTTCGGCGCCGCGCGCGAGGCCCTCACCGCCGCCGAGCGCGGCCGCGCCGCCACCGCCGCCCGCCACGAGGCGCTCGCGCTCGGACTGCGCCGCAAGGACGGCACCGGAGCCCTGCTCGGCGCCCGCGACCGGCTCACCGGACTGCTCGGGCCCGCCGCCGAACTGCTCACCGTGACGCCCGGCCACGAGGTCGCGATCGCCGCCGCGTTCGGCGCCGCCGCCGACGCGATCGCCGTGGCCACCCCCGCGGCCGCCGCCGAGGCCATGCGGCTGCTGCGCAAGCAGGACGCGGGACGCGCGGCCCTGCTGCTCGCCTCCGAAGCCGGCCCGGAGCCCGCCGCCCCGGCGCCCGACGGCACGACGTACGCGGCCGAACTGGTGCGGGGCCCCGCCGAGTTGATGCCCGCCGTGCGGCACCTGCTGCGCGGGATCGTGGTCGTCGGCACGCTGGAGGACGCCGAGGACCTCGTCTACGCGCGGCCCGCACTGACCGCCGTGACCGCCGAAGGCGATCTGCTCGGCGCGCACTTCGCGCAGGGCGGGTCCGTCGGCGCGCCCAGCCTCCTCGAAGTGCAGGCGTCGGTCGACGAGGCGGCCGCCGAACTGGAGCGCCTCACCGCCGAGTGCGAGGAGCTCGCCGCCGCCCAGCGCGCCGCGGCCGAGCGCCGTACGGAATGCGCCGCGCTCGTCGAGGAGCTGGGGCAGCGGCAGCGAGCCGTGGAACGGGAACGCTCCGGGCGGGCCCAGCAGCTCGGCCGGCTCGCCGGGCAGGCCCGCGGCGCGGCGGGGGAGGCCGAGCGCAGCGCCGCCGCGGCCGCCAAGGCGCAGGACGCGCTCGACCAGGCCGTTCTGGACGCGGAGGAACTGGCCGAGCGGCTCGCCGTCGCCGAGGAGCAGCCCGCAGACGAGGAGCCCGACACCTCGGTGCGCGACCGGCTCTCGGCCGACGGGGCCAACGCGCGTCAGACCGAGATGGAGGCCCGGCTCCAGACCCGTACCCACGAGGAGCGGGTGAAGGGGCTCGCGGGGCGGGCCGACTCGCTCGACCGGGCCGCCCGCGCCGAGCGCGAGGCACGCGCGCGTGCGGAGCGGCAGCGCGCCCGGCTCCGGCACGAGGCCGCCGTCGCGTCGGCCGTCGCGTCCGGCGCCCGCCAGCTCCTCGCGCACGTCGAGGTGTCCATCGTGCGGGCGGACCAGGAGCGGGTGCTCGCCGAGCGGGCCAAGGCCGGCCGGGAGCAGGACCTCGTCGCCGAGCGGTCCCGCGGCCGTGACCTCAAGGCGGAGCTGGACAAGCTGACGGATTCGGTGCACCGCGGCGAGGTGCTGGGCGCCGAGAAGCGGCTGCGGATCGAGCAGCTGGAGACCAAGGCGCTGGAGGAGCTGGGCGTCGAACCGGCCGGGCTCGTCGCGGACTACGGGCCGGACCAGCCCGTGCCGCCCTCGCTGCCGGCCGAGGGCGAGGCTGCAGACATCAGCGGCTCCGCCGCGGGGCCCGAGGACCCGGAGCACCCGCGCAACCAGCCGCGGCCGTTCGTCCGTTCGGAGCAGGAGAAGCGGCTCAAGGCGGCCGAGCGCGCCTACCAGCAGCTGGGCAAGGTGAACCCGCTGGCGCTGGAGGAGTTCGCCGCACTGGAGGAGCGGCACAAGTTCCTCAGCGAGCAGCTGGAGGACCTGAAGAAGACACGGGCCGACCTGCTTCAGGTGGTGAAGGAGGTCGACGAGCGCGTCGAGCAGGTCTTCACCGAGGCGTACCGGGACACGGCACGCGAATTCGAGGGCGTCTTCAGCCGGCTGTTCCCGGGCGGCGACGGGCGGCTGATCCTGACCGATCCCGACAACATGCTCACCACGGGTGTGGACGTCGAGGCCCGCCCGCCGGGCAAGAAGGTCAAGCGGCTGAGCCTGCTCTCGGGCGGCGAGCGCTCGCTGACCGCCGTGGCCCTGCTCGTCTCCATCTTCAAGGCGCGGCCCAGCCCGTTCTACGTGATGGACGAGGTCGAGGCGGCCCTGGACGACACCAACCTGCAGCGGCTGATCCGCATCATGCAGGAGCTGCAGGAGGCCTCGCAGCTGATCGTCATCACCCACCAGAAGCGCACGATGGAGGTGGCCGACGCGTTGTACGGCGTCTCCATGCAGGGCGACGGCGTCTCGAAGGTCATCAGCCAGCGCCTCCGGTGAGTTCCGGCCCTGACGACCGGCCTCATCCGCCCTCACCATCGTCTTCAACTCTTGAACTCAATGCGGCTCCGCATGCCTGAAAATTCACAGCACTCGAAGTATTGACTTCGAAACTTGAAGGCATAGTCTCTGCAACGTTGCTTTTACCTTCAGGTGGTGGGCGGCGTGAAGTTGTGCGCCACTGGAAGGGCTCGCCCCCACCCCCGGCAGTGCAGCCGGTGGCCCGAGGAGTACACGTGACCGACACTGCGCCACCGAAGTCCGGAGCCCGGGAAGCGCACCCCGAGCATCTGGGCCATGTCATCTTCATCGCGGCCGCCGCCGCGATGGGCGGCTTCCTCTTCGGCTACGACAGTTCCGTGATCAACGGCGCCGTCGAGGCCATCCGCGACCGGTACGACATCGGCTCCGCCGCCCTCGCCCAGGTCATCGCCATCGCCCTGATCGGCTGTGCCATCGGCGCCGCCACCGCGGGCCGCATCGCCGACCGCATCGGCCGCATCCGCTGCATGCAGATCGCCGCCGTGCTGTTCACCATCAGCGCCGTCGGCTCCGCCCTGCCGTTCGCCCTGTGGGACCTCGCCTTCTGGCGGATCATCGGCGGCTTCGCCATCGGCATGGCCTCCGTCATCGGCCCGGCCTACATCGCCGAGGTCGCCCCGCCCGCCTACCGCGGCCGGCTCGGCTCCTTCCAGCAGGCGGCCATCGTCGTCGGCATCGCCATCTCCCAGCTCGTCAACTGGGGCCTGCTCAACGCCGCGGGCGGCGACCAGCGCGGCGAGCTCATGGGCCTGGAGGCCTGGCAGGTCATGCTCGGCGTCATGGTCGTCCCGGCGATCCTCTACGGGATGCTCTCCTTCGCCATCCCCGAGTCGCCGCGCTACCTGATCTCCGCCGGCAAGGACGAGAAGGCCCGCAAGGTCCTCGAAGAGGTCGAGGGCAAGGAGGTCGACCTCGACGCGCGCGTGGCCGAGATCGAGCACGCCATGAAGAGCGAGCACAAGTCCACGTTCAAGGACCTGCTCGGCGGGAGCTTCTTCTTCAAGCCGATCGTCTGGGTCGGCATCGGCCTCTCGGTCTTCCAGCAGTTCGTCGGCATCAACGTCGCGTTCTACTACTCCTCGACGCTGTGGCAGTCCGTCGGCGTCGACCCGACCGACTCGTTCTTCTACTCGTTCACCACGTCGATCATCAACATCGTCGGCACCGTGATCGCGATGATCTTCGTCGACCGCATCGGCCGCAAGCCGCTCGCCCTCATCGGCTCGGTCGGCATGGTCGTCGGCCTCGCCCTGGAGGCCTGGGCATTCTCCTTCGACCTGGTGGACGGCAAGCTGCCCAGCACCCAGGGCTGGGTCGCGCTGATCGCCGCCCATGTGTTCGTCCTCTTCTTCGCCCTCTCGTGGGGTGTCGTGGTCTGGGTCTTCCTCGGCGAGATGTTCCCGAACAAGATCCGCGCGGCGGCCCTCGGCGTGGCGGCCTCGGCCCAGTGGATCGCCAACTGGGCGATCACCGCGAGCTTCCCGTCGCTGGCCGACTGGAACCTTTCTGCCACCTACGTCATCTACACGGTCTTCGCCGCCCTCTCGATCCCCTTCGTGCTCAAGTTCGTGAAGGAGACCAAGGGCAAGGCACTGGAGGAGATGGGCTGACGCCCGCCCTCCCGTCGACCCGGGGGGACGGACCAAGTCCCCGCTACCGTCCCCCCGCTGCCGTCACCGCCCGCCCCCCGGCCCCCCCCAC
>NZ_JBHYTK010000162.1:0-18259 GCF_042749255.1 Streptomyces sp. NPDC059524
GATATAGCTCAGTGGGTAGAGCGCATGAATGGCATGCAGTCGTTAAGGAGTTCAATTCTACTTAGATCAACAGCAGATCCCGCCCGATCGATCCGATCGGGCGGGATTTTTTTTCATCTCCGGGATTCTCCCGGGGCCCCGTCCGTGTCCTTCTCCGTCTCCGTGTCCGCGTCCCGGGACGCGCGAATCCGGGCGAGCCCCTCCCGCGTCTCCTCGTCCGCCGGCGCGTAGACGACGATCCGGCACTCCGGCAGCCCGTCGACCGACAGAGACGTCGTCGTCATCCGCAGCAGTTGTCCCGGGAGCGCCGGATGCCGGAACGCCTTCACCCGCGACCCCGGCGGCGCCACGTCCCCGCTCTCCCACATCCGCGCGAACTCCGCACTGCGCTCCGCCAGCTCCCGCACGAACTCCTCCCACGCGGGCTCGCCCACGTGCCTCCCGTAGCCCGAGCGCAGCGTCGCCACCATCATCGGTAGCTCCACCTCCCGGAAGACGAGCGGACAGGTCAGCTCCGGCGCCACGAACAGCGTCCACAGCGCGTTCGGCCGCGGGCCCATCGTGGCAGGGGACAGGATGAACAGGGACCGGTAGGCGTCGTTCATCGCCAGCAGGTCGTACCGCGCGTTGCACACCGTCGCCGGGAGCCCGTCCATCGCGTCCAGCACCGCCTGCAGCTCCGGCCCCACCGTCACCGGCGCCGCCTCCCGCACCGGCTCGTACGGCACCTCCGCCAGGTGGTACAGATGCTCCCGCTCCGGCAGGTCCAGCCGCAGCGTGCGTGCCACCGCGTCCAGGACCTGCGCCGACGCGTTGATCGGACGGCCCTGCTCCAGCCACGTGTACCAGGTGACCCCCACGCCGGACAGCTGCGCGACCTCCTCCCGGCGCAGCCCCGGCGTCCGCCGCCGCGGCCCCGCCGGCATCCCCACGTCCTGCGGACTCACCCGCGCCCTGCGCCGCCGTAAGAACGCCGCGAGCTCCGGCCTGCGGCGATCCGCAGGCCGCGGGTGCGCACCGTGCCGCGATCCGTGCTGCCCAGTGGTCATCGTCGTCACATCCCCCATCGTCCGCGCCCGCCCCGCGCCCCGGAAGGCGCCTGCCGGGTGGTGCCGGTACCAGCATCAGCGGGCTCTCGGTACCCGTGCCGGACCCGCGTCACTGTTGCCGCCATGACGACAACCGTCCCGGAAAGTCCTCAGCCCCCGAAACCTGCACCCTCCCCAACTCCCGGACCCAGTAAAGCCCCTGACACTGACAACGGACCGGACAACGGCCCTGACGTCGGCCCTGACAACGGCTCGACCGCCCGGGCCCGGCGCGGTCGGCTCCTCGCCGTCGTGCTCGCCGCCCAGTTCATGGCCGTGCTCGACGTGTTCATCGTCAACGTCGCAGCCCCCACCGTCCGCACCGAACTGCACGCCTCCGGTGCCGCGTTGCAGCTCGTCGTCGCCGGATACACCATCACCTACGCCGTCCTGCTGATCACCGGCGCCCGGCTCGGCGACCGCCACGGACACCGCCGGATCATCCTCACCGGCCTCGCCGCCTTCACCGCCGCCTCGCTCGCCTGCGGCCTCGCTCGGACCAGCGGCCAGCTCATCGCGTTCCGCATGACACAAGGGGCCGGCGCGGCCCTGATGATCCCGCAGGTCCTCAGCCTCGTGCAGCGTCACTTCAGCGGCGAGGCCCGCACCCGCGCCCTCGGCGCCTACGCCGCCGTCCTCGCCGTCGGCGCCGCCGCCGGACAGGTCCTCGGCGGGCTCCTCGTCAGCGCCGACCTGTTCGGCACCGGCTGGCGCTCCGTCTTCCTCGTCAACGTGCCCGTAGGCCTGGCCCTGCTCGCGCTCGGCGGACGCGCGCTGCCCCGCGACCCCGCCCGCGCAGGACGGCCCGCACGCGCCCTCGACCTGCCCGGACTCGTCCTGCTCGGCGGCGCCGTCAGCCTCCTCACCGTGCCGCTCGTGCTCGGCCAGGAACAGGACTGGCCCCTGTGGTCCTGGCTCTGCATGGCCGCCTCCGTAGCCGTGTTCGCCCTCCTGTACGTCCACGAGTCCGCCCTCGCCCGGCGCGGCGGCGACCCGATCGTCGCCCCGCGCGTGCTGCGCCTGCCCGGCATCGGCACGGCCGTCCTGCGGATCCTGACGGTCATGGCCGTCAACGCCGGCTACCTGTTCGTCCTCACGCTGCACGTACAGGGCGGACTCGGCTACAGCGCCCTGCGCGCCGGACTGACCTTCGCCACCACCGCCGTGTCCTTCGGCGCCGTCGGCCTCACCTGGCGCCGCTGGCCCGCCCGCCTGCAACCCGCCCTGATTCCCGCCGGGTTCGCCCTCACCGCCGCCGGAACGCTCGGCACCGGACTCGCCCTGCGCCACGGCACGGACGGCGGAATCGGCCTGTACGCCGCCTTCGTGACCACCGGCGCCGGACTCGCCCTCGGCTTCGGACCCACCCTCACCCGCGCCCTCGCCGGCGTGCGCCCCCAGGATGCCGCCGACGCCAGCGGACTGCTCACCACCGTGACCCAGCTCGGCCAACTCGTCGGCGTGGCCGCCTTCGGCACCCTCTTCCTCGGCCGCACCGGGTCGACAGGGACGCCCGGTCCGTACAGTTCGGCCGACGCCCTCCTGACGTGCGCCTGCGCACTGGCCGCCGCGGCCGTGATCGGCGCCGTGTCCGGACTGGTACGCCTGCGTCGCTGACCGGGGAGCCCGGGCCGTGGCAGAATCGGACGGCCGGAAGGGGGCCGCGTCCGATCGACGAATACGGCCCGGACGGGAGGGAGTGCGCGATGCCCTTGAGCATCTACGAGGAAGCCGACCGCTTCCTCGCTGTGACCGTGCCGCCCACCGCGTCCGCCGCCCGCGCGCACGCCCCGCTTCCCCTCAACTGTCCGTCCTGCGGCTCCTCCCACGTCGCCCAGATGCTGGGCGACAACGGCGGGATCTCGTACGTGTGCACGGCCTGCGGCCACAGCTGGAGCTGAGCGGAACGACATGGGGTCACACAGGAGGAAGTGCGACTGGTGCGGCAGCGGCACGCCCATCGTGCGCGACATGGAGCCGGTGAACGCCGAGTACCAGTACTGGTGCGAGGAGTGCGCGCGGGCGCTGATCATAAAAGGCGACCCGATCGAGACGTATCGGGAACTGGAGGGCGAGCCGATCTACGGCCGCCTCCTGGACGAGCACTGCACCCTGAAGCGCTTCTACTCCTTCGCCCGGGCCTGACCCCTCCACGGCCCGGGGGCCTCCGGAAACCGATTTGGTGAATCACGGGGGTGACCGTGTAATGTTGGCGTCGCCGCCGGGGAAACCGACAGGAACACCGGGCGGAACACCGCAAGGGGCTATAGCTCAGTTGGTAGAGCGCCTGCATGGCATGCAGGAGGTCAGGAGTTCAATTCTCCTTAGCTCCACAAGAGTTGGAACAGTAAGAAGCGGGTCGTCCGGTCGGACGGCCCGCTTCTTCGTGTGCCCGCACTGCCTTCGTGCCTTCGTGCGCCGGTCCTAGCGGCGGGCGCGGCTGCGGCCCGGTGGCAGGGCCGGCGGGAGCAGCGGCCGGGGCGGGAGCGCCGCCGGGTCCTCCTCCAGGCGCAGCGCCAGCGCGGGGCAGCGGCGGACGGCCCGTGCCGCGTTCGCCTCCGCGGAGCGCGGCACCTCGGCCTCCGCGACCGTCGGGAAACCGTCCGGGCCGAGCCGCAGCAGCTCCGGCACGATGTCCGCGCACAGGCCGTGCCCCCGGCACAGAGTCCAGTCCACCGCGAGGCGCTTCCCGGACGGCGAGGAGCCCGCGGGCGCCTGCGCGTGCAGCGGCAGCACCCCGCGCACCGGGCGGCCGCAGCCGCCGCCCAGCACGTGTGCGGCCAGATCGTCCGGGAACGCCGCGATCGTCGACTCGATGAACGCCGCCGAACCGTCCGGATGCTTGCACGCGCCGCGCCGCTTCACCGCGCGCGTGACCTCGCGGAGCGCCTCCAGGGCCGTCGGCCCGCCCCCGTTCAGGACGTCCTCCAGGCCGCGCGCGGCCGCCGGCAGCCCCAGATAGCAGGGCCCGCACTGGCCGGCGCTCTCCGCGGCCAGCCACTGCGCCACCTTCAGCGACTCGCCCAGTGGGCAGGTGTCCGGGCCGATCGGCAGGATCGCGCCCGCGCCCAGCGCCCCGCCGCACGCCTCCAGGGAGGCCCGGGACACGATCGCGTCCAGCGCGCCGACGCCGTCCAGCCACCTGCCGTGATAGCCGCCCGTGAGCACGCCCTGGGGGAGCGGGGGAGCGCCGGCGAGCTGGAGCACGTACCGCAGCGGGACGCCGGAGGGCACCTCCAGGACCATCGGGCGGGCCACCGCGCCGGACAGCGTCAGGAGCACCGTCCCCGGCTCGTCGTGCAGGCCCGTGCGGCCGTAGCGCTCGGCGCCGATCCGGGCGGCCACCGCGAGCTGGGCGAACGTCTCCGCGTTCGACAGCAGGGTCGGGGCGCCGCCCACCCCGGAGTCGGAGGCGCGGACCTTGCGGCCCGGCGGCAGTGGCGGGCCGCCGTCCGCCGAGCGGATCAGCGCCGAGGACTCCCCGGTCACCATGCGCACCGGATTGCGCTGCACGCGCGCGCGGAGCGGCGCGCCCCGCCGGTTCGACAGGCCGCGCTCGGCCAGCGCCGTGCGCATCGACGCCTCCGTCGAGTCCCGGGTGACACCGACGACGAGGGTGCGCGCGCCGATCGCCTCCGCGGCCAGCAGGGCGCCGTCGAGGATCAGGTGCGGGGCGCGGTTGAGCAGCACGGTGTCCTTGCGGCAGGCCGGCTCGTCCTCGCTGCCGTTGACCACGACGACGGGCCGCACGCCGCGCCGGATCGCCGACTCGGCGACCGCGCGCAGCTTCTTGGCGAAGGGGAAACCGGCGCCGCCCCGGCCGCGCAGCGACACCGCCTGCGCCAGCCGCGCCAGGCGCTCCCCGGGCATCGGCTCCAGAGGGCCGTGCACCTTCAGGTGCATGTCGAGGTCGAGCCGCTCCACGAGGTCGAACCCGGAGGTGAGCTGCGGCAGGCCGACGACGCGGACCTCGGGGACGTCGGGCAGGGCCGTGTTCACCACGTGCCTCCGTAGGGCTGGTCTTCTTCGTAGGGACGGGCCGGGGGCGTGCCCCAGGGTTCGCCGGCGGAGGGCGCCTGGAAGGGGGCGCCGTAGGAACCCGCCTCTTCATAGGGCGCGCTTTCGGACGCGTACGTGGGCGGGGGCGGGGCCTGTGCGGGCGGCGGGGGTGACGGGGTGGGCCAGCGCGGGGCGTTCGGCGGCTCGGGGAGCGGCGGCTCCGGGTAGGGCTCGGGGTACGGCGGGGGCGGCGCCGCGGACACGGCCCGGTAGGCGGCCGAGAAGCCGACACCGGCGGGGGCCCGCGTCGGCGGGGGCGCCGGGGTGGCTTCGGGCCGTACGAAGGGCTCTGTGGCGGGACGCGCGGGCGGCTCCGGGGCGGGGGCGGCGGGGCCGGGGGCGAGCAGGGCCAGGATCCGGGCCGCCACCGCCCGCTTGACCGGCGGCGGTGCCGCGCGCAGCGCCACCGCCCCGGCGACGGCCACCAGGCACAGGCTGTAGAGGACCACCACGTACGTCTTGGGCTGCCGGCCCGCGTACAGGCCGTGGACCAGTGCCAGGCACCACGCCGGGTAGGCGAGCATGTGGGTCGCGCGCCAGCGGGTCGCGAGGCGGGCCGGGGAGGCCATGGAGCTGCGCAGGGCGCCGGTGACGCCGGTCGTCACCATGAGGAGCCCGGCGAGGACGCCCAGGCCGATCAGGCCGCTGCTGCCGGAGAAGCCCGTCCCGAACGGGATCAGGGCACCGGCCGGCGACACGTGCGCGAGGGCGAGCTTCACGCTGACGTGGAGCAGCAGGAACCCCAGCGAGGCGATCGCCGTGGCGCGGTGGACGCCCTGGGCGAGGAGGCGCTGCCGCGAGGTCAGGAACAGCCGGTCGGAGGCGACGAGCCCCCACACGACGGACGCCGTGAGCGAGACGAGCGACAGCACACCGGTCGTGAAGTCGAGGGCCGCCCGGAAGGCGTCGTCACCCGCGACCACGACCACGGGTATGAGCAGCAGGACCGCCGCGCTCAGCACCCCCGTCCGTATACGGCGGCCGCGGGCGGTGGACGGCGAACTCCACAAGGACTGCGGGGAATTCACGGCGCGGGAGGCGCGAGGGTTCAGAGAGTTCATGGGGGCGACTCCGAAACGTTCGGCACGGTGGACCCACGCCCGCACTCTAGGTCGACGCATACCGGCCAGTACGAGGTTTGAGTTATCTCGTCGTTATCTCGCCGTGTCCCGGGGGAGTCACGCCTTTGTGTTGCCCCGATAGGGGTCGGTACGCGGAGTAACCCCCCGGCCGTGGAAGTCCGTCGCGGCCCGCGCGGAGCCTGCGGTACCCTGACGCCATGCGTGCCGTACGCCTTCTGCTTAGCGAGCCGCGCTGATCAGTCCCGATCCGCCCCCGGGCGTGTGGTCGGAATCGGCGCGGCGTCCCCTCCTGTGCGAGGGGCTTTTTCATTTCCTAGGCAAGGGCCGCCTGGCAGAGACGATCGATGGAGCTTTGAGAATCATGAGCGAGACGAATACCGCTGCCCCGTCCGAGGCGGCGGTCGCGCCGCACCGCTACACGGCGGCCATGGCCGCCGACATCGAGGCACGCTGGCAGGACTTCTGGGACGCCGACGGCACGTACGAGGCGCCCAACCCGAGCGGTGACCTGGCCGGTGACCCGGCGATCGCGTCCCGCCCCAAGAAGTTCGTCATGGACATGTTCCCGTACCCGTCGGGTGCGGGCCTGCACGTCGGCCACCCGCTGGGCTACATCGCCACGGACGTCTTCGCCCGCTTCCAGCGCATGAACGGCCACAACGTCCTGCACACCCTGGGCTTCGACGCGTTCGGCCTGCCCGCCGAGCAGTACGCCGTGCAGACGGGCACGCACCCGCGCACGTCGACCGAGGCCAACATGGAGAACATGAAGGCGCAGCTGCGCCGCCTGGGCCTGGGCCACGACAAGCGCCGGTCGTTCGCCACGATCGACCCGGAGTACTACAAGTGGACGCAGTGGATCTTCCTGCAGATCTTCAACTCCTGGTACGACGACGACCTGAAGAAGGCCCGTCCCATCACCGAGCTGGTCCAGCAGTTCGAGACCGGTGAGCGCGCCGTCCCCGGCGGCCGCCCCTGGAACGAGCTGAACGAGGCCGAGCGCGCCGACGTCCTGGGCGAGTACCGCCTGGCCTACGCCTCCGACGCCCCCGTCAACTGGGCGCCCGGCCTGGGCACCGTCCTGGCCAACGAGGAGGTCACCGCCGACGGCCGCTCCGAGCGCGGCAACTTCCCCGTCTTCAAGGCCAAGCTGCGCCAGTGGAACATGCGGATCACCGCCTACGCGGACCGCCTGATCGACGACCTGGACGGCCTGGACTGGCCCGAGGCCATCAAGCTGCAGCAGCGCAACTGGATCGGCCGCTCCGAAGGCGCCCGCATCGACTTCGGCTTCGACGCCTCCGACGAGGTCATCACCGTCTTCTCGACCCGCCAGGACACCCTGTTCGGCGCCACCTACATGGTGCTGGCGCCCGAGCACGACCTGGTCGACACCATCGTCCCGGCCGCCTGGCCCGAGGGCACCCACGACGTGTGGACCGGCGGCCACGCCACCCCCGCCGACGCCGTCGCCGCCTACCGCAAGCAGGCCGCCTCCAAGTCCGACGTCGAGCGCCAGGCCGAGGCCAAGGACAAGACCGGCGTCTTCACCGGCGCGTACGCCACCAACCCGGTCAGCGGCGAGCAGGTCCCCGTCTTCATCGCCGACTACGTCCTGATGGGCTACGGCACCGGCGCGATCATGGCCGTCCCCGCGCACGACGCCCGCGACTTCGCCTTCGCGCGCGCCTTCGAGCTGCCCATGCGCTGCGTCGTGGAGCCCTCCGACGGCCGCGGCACCGACCCGTCCACCTGGGACGACGCCTTCGTCGCGTACGAGGCCAAGCTGGTCAACTCGGCGAGCGACGAGGTCAGCCTGGACGGCCTGGGCGTCGCCGACGCCAAGGCCCGCATGACCGAATGGCTGGAGCGCAAGGGCATCGGCCACGGCACCGTCAACTTCCGGCTGCGCGACTGGCTGTTCAGCCGCCAGCGCTACTGGGGCGAGCCCTTCCCGATCGTCTACGACGAGGACGGCATCGCCCACTCGCTGCCCGAGTCGATGCTGCCGCTGGAGCTGCCCGAGGTCGAGGACTACAGCCCGCGCACCTTCGACCCGGACGACGCCGACACCCAGCCCGAGACG
Organism: Streptomyces sp. NPDC059524; assembly: GCF_042749255.1. Lineage (NCBI taxonomy): Bacteria > Bacillati > Actinomycetota > Actinomycetes > Kitasatosporales > Streptomycetaceae > Streptomyces > Streptomyces sp. NPDC059524. The sequence goes on from NZ_JBHYTK010000162.1 coordinate 8,316, forward strand.
CCCCTGTCCCGCAACGAGGACTGGGTCAACGTCACGCTGGACCTGGGCGACGGCCGCGGCCCGCGCAAGTACCGCCGCGAGACCAACACCATGCCCAACTGGGCCGGCTCCTGCTGGTACGAGCTGCGCTACCTGGACCCGCACAACAGCGACAAGCTGGTCGACCCCGCCATCGAGCAGTACTGGATGGGCCCGCGCGAGGGCCGGCCGACCGGCGGCGTCGACCTGTACGTCGGCGGCGCCGAGCACGCCGTGCTGCACCTGCTGTACGCGCGCTTCTGGTCCAAGGTCCTGTTCGACCTGGGCCACATCTCCTCGGCCGAGCCGTTCCACAAGCTGTTCAACCAGGGCATGATCCAGGCCTACGTCTACCGGGACGCGCGCGGCATCGCCGTACCGGCCGCCGAGGTCGAGGAGCGCGACGGCGCCTACTACTACGAGGGCGAGAAGGTCTCCCGCCTGCTGGGCAAGATGGGCAAGTCCCTGAAGAACGCCGTCACGCCCGACGAGATCTGCTCCGAGTACGGCGCCGACACCCTGCGCCTGTACGAGATGGCGATGGGCCCCCTGGACGTCTCCCGCCCCTGGGACACCCGCGCGGTCGTCGGCCAGTTCCGCCTGCTGCAGCGCCTGTGGCGCAACATCGTCGACGAGACGACCGGCGAGATCACCGTCGCCGACGTCCCCGAGGACAGCGTCGACGCCGACACGCTGCGCGCCCTGCACAAGGCGATCGACGGAGTCCGCGGCGACCTGGAAGGCATGCGCTTCAACACCGCCATCGCCAAGGTCACCGAGCTGAACAACCACCTGACCAAGGCCTACGCGGGCGGCGGCCTGCCGCGCGCCGTCGCCGAGCGCCTGGTCCTGCTGGTCGCCCCGCTGGCCCCGCACGTCGCCGAGGAGCTGTGGCGCAAGCTGGGCCACACCGACTCCGTCGTCCACCAGGACTTCCCCGTCGCCGACCCGCAGTACGTCGTCGACGAGACGGTCACCTGCGTCGTGCAGATCAAGGGCAAGGTCAAGGCCCGCCTGGAGGTCTCCCCCGGCATCTCCGAGGAGGACCTGGAGCGCACCGCACTGGCCGACGAGAAGGTCGTCGCCGCCCTGGACGGCGCGGGCATCCGCAAGGTCATCGTCCGCGCGCCGAAGCTGGTGAACATCGTGCCTGCGTAGGGCACTCGGGGATGTTCCCTACGGGCAGGTTGGGGGTCGCTCAGGAACCCTCGGCCTGCCCGCTCCGTTTACGGTGGAGACAGCGTGCGCCGGCCATCGGCGGCAGAACCGAAGAGGTGGGTGGGAGGAGCGTCATGGAAGCCGTGATCCTGATCGTGGTGCTGATGTTCGTGGCGTTCCTCGCCCTCGGCGCGTACGCGACCGTCAAGGCCGTCGGCGCCGCCAAGCGCGGCGTCGACCGCAAGGTCGAGCAGGCCCGCCGCGCCGTCGAGGACACCACCCTGCGCGCCCGCAGCTTCGCCCAGCCCGGTGCCGCCAGCGAGCTCGCCCAGCTGCGGCTCAAGCTGCGCGGCTCCATGCGCGCCACCCAGGACGCGCTGCGCGCCGGGGTCGGCGACGACCCCACCCTCCAGGAGTCCCTCGGCCTCTTCGACCGGCTCAGCGCCCACGGCCGCGAGCTGGACGCCGACCTCAAGCGCCTGGAGAGCGAACCGGACAAGGCGCACGTCGCCCGCCTGCTCCCCGACCTCAGAGCACGCACCGAGCAGATCACCGCCTCCGCCGACGCGCTCCGGCACGCCGCCCGCGACCGCGCCAGTCACTTCGCGAGCGACGACCTGGACGACCTCAGCCGGCAGATCGACGTGGAGGCCGGCGCCCTGCGGCACTGGACCACCACGGACACCCCGCAGACCGGGGCCCCGCACACCGCCCCCGCCCCGGAGGCCGCCCCGCAGCCCGGACCGGAGCGCCCCCGCCAACAGATCACCCCGCCCGGCCCGCACCCCACCTACCCGTGGCAGAAGAAGCCCCGCCCCGAGAGCACCACCTGATCACCCGCCCCCGCACGGGGGCCGGGCTGCCGTGCACGACCCCCGGCGGGTAATCTCCGGAGCATGTCCCGCCATGTCGCGATCGTCACCGATTCCACGGCCTACCTGCCGCACCTGACGATGGAGCGCCACGGCATCACGGCGGTTCCGCTGACCGTGGTCCTGGGCGACCGAGCACTCGAAGAGGGCACCGAGATCTCCGCCCGGTCGCTCGCCGAAGCGCTTCAGAAGCGTCGCCCGGTGACGACGTCGAGACCCAGCCCGGAACTGTTCGCCGAGACCTACCGCAAGGTCGCCGACTCCGGCGCCACCGGCATCGTCTCGCTCCACCTCTCCTCCGAGTTCTCCGGGACCTACGACGCGGCCGTGCTCGCCGCACGCGAGGCCCCCGTGCCCGTCCGCGTCGTCGACACCGGCATGGTCGCCATGGCCCTCGGCTTCTGCGCCCTCAGCGCCGCCGAGACCGCCGACGCCGGCGGCAGCATCGACGAAGCCGTCCTCGCCGCCGAGAAGCGGGCCTCCGGCACCTCCGCCTACTTCTACGTCGACACCCTCGACTACCTGCGCCGGGGCGGCCGCATCGGCGCCGCCCAGGCCCTCTTCGGCTCCGCCCTCGCCGTCAAGCCGCTGCTCCAGCTCGACGGCGGCCGCATCGAACTCCTCGAGAAGGTCCGCACCGCGTCGAAGGCCATCGCCCGGCTGCAGGAGATCGTCGCCGAACGCGCCGGCAACGGACAGGTCGACATCGCCGTCCACCATCTCGCCGCACCCGAGCGGGCCGAGGCGCTCGCCGCGTGGCTGCGGGAGCGGGTGCCGGGGCTCGCCGAGCTGCACGTCAGCGAGGTCGGGGCGGTCATCGGGGCGCACACCGGGCCGGGGCTGCTCGGGGCGGTCGTCTCGCCTCGGGAGTGACGTGATCCCGGGCGGGAGTGACGTGATCCCGGGCGGGTGCGGCGCGGTGCCAGGTGGGTGTGCAGAGATTCCAGGGGCGGGGCGCGATCCCAGGCGGGTGTGACGTGATCTCAGGGGTGTGCGTGGCCCGTGGCTGTGGTGGGGCGCGTGTGGGTGACGGAGTTATCCACAATCGCCGGGTCGTCCCCGGGAATTGAGCAAGATCCACTTCGGCGGGTGACCGTGCCTACCGTCTCGTGGCATGGCACTTCGATCACTGACCAGGACAGCCCGTACGACCAGCGGACCCGGGCGCGCGCCCACGTCCGACAGCCGCGCACGGCACCGTGACGGGGCGCGGCGCCGGCACGCCCGGCACCGCCGCGTCGCGGCCGAGCGGACACGGGCCCATGCGTTGTTCGCGCCGGGTGCGGCGGCCGCGGCGGCACCGACCGCGCGGCCGGCGCCTGTGCCGGCGCCTGTGCCCGGGCGGGCGCCTGTGCCTGTGCCTGTGCCTGTGGGGGAGTCTGTTCCGCCTTCGCCAGGTGTGCCCGAAGCCGTTCCTGAACCCGTGCCCGCTCCGGATCCGCCGCCCGAGCCACAGCCCGCCGCCGGGCTCTGGCGGACCCGGGCCGCCCTCGCCGTACGGGACCGCCTCCCCCTGTGGATGCAGACGCGCTGCGGGATCGAGCGGCGCGGCGCTGTGGCCCTCGTCCTGCTCGTCGCCGTCGTGGCTCTCTTCGCCGTGCCGCACTTCTGGACCGGCCGCACCCAGCCGGTGCGGGCCCCGCAGGCGGTGCGTGCGGTGGGTCCGGAGGCGGGATTCGCGGGGGACGAGAGGAACACGGGGGACGGGAGGGAGGCGTCCGGCGCTCCAGCCTCGCCCGTCCCCTCGGCGGCAGGCGGCGTCGGGATCGTCGTGGACGTCAGCGGCAAGGTGCGCCACCCCGGGCTCCGCCGACTGCCCGCCGGGTCCCGGGTCGCAGACGCGCTGCGGGCCGCCGGCGGGGTGCGTCCCGGCACGGACACGGCGGGGCTGAACCAGGCGCGGCTGCTCATCGACGGGGAACAGATCCTGGTCGGAGCACCGGCGACCGGCGCCCCTCCAGGGCCGCCGACCACCGGTACGGGAGGTCAGCCCGCGGCTCCCTTGGGCCTCAACACGGCGACCGTCGAGCAACTCGAAACGCTGCCGGGCGTCGGCCCCGTCCTGGCCCAGCACATCGTCGACTACCGCACGGAGCACGGCGGTTTCCGCTCCGTGGACGAACTCCGCGAAGTGAACGGCATCGGCGACCGCCGCTTCGAGGACCTGCAGAATCTCGTGCGGCCATGACGACCACGGGGGAGCGGGAGGAGGCGGAGACGCCGAGGGAGCCGCGGCACACCGATCTGCGGCTGGTGCCGCCCGCGCTCGCGGCCTGGGCGACCGCGGCGGTGACCCTCACGACACCGGCCCCGGCCACGGCGCTCACCGCGGGCGCCTGCCTCGCCGTCGGGATGGCGCTGCTGATCGTGGCCCGGGGCGGCGACACCGGAACCGGTGCGGGTACCGGCACCGGGCAGCAGGCAGCGGCCCGTTGGCGGAGCGCGTCCGCGGCCCCGCTGCTGCTGTGCGTCGCCGCGTCGGCGATCTCGGCCGGCCTGCACGGAGCCGAACCGCGCAGGGGCCCCGTACCGGGTCTCGCCGAGCGGCACGCCACCGTACGGGCCGAGGTGGAACTCACCCGTGACGCGCGGCTCACCCGGCCCCGGGTCAGCGGAGACCGCACGACACGCTCCGCCGTACTGATCGAGGCCGACGTGAGGGAGCTGACCGAGGCGGACGGCGCCCGGACACGCGGCCGCACCCCGGTCCTGATCATCGCCGACGGCTCGCCGACCGCCCGCGACCGCTGGCTGTCCCTTCTGCCGACCACCCGGCTCCGTGTCGAGGGCAGACTCGCTCCACCTGCCGTCGACGGCGACCGGATCGCGGCCGTGCTGCGGGTCGGCAAGGACGACCCTCCGCAGACCGTCGGCCCGCCGCGCCGGGCGCAGCGCCTGGCCGGGGCCCTGCGTGCGGGGCTGCGCGAGGCGACGGACGGGCTGCCGCAGGACGCGCGGGCGCTGCTGCCCGGACTCGTCGTCGGCGACACGGCCCGCGTCGGCCCGGAGCTCCACGCGGCGTTCCGGGAGACCGACCTGCTGCACCTCATGGCCGTCAGCGGCGCCAACTTCACCATCCTCCTGGCCTTGCTGATCGGCCCGCCCGGCACCGCGCAGCGCGCCGAACGGCGCGGCCTCGCACCCCGGATCGGGCTGCCGCTGCGCAGCACGGCCGCGCTCGGCGGGGCGCTCACCCTGGGATTTGTCGTGGTGTGCCGGCCCGAGCCGAGCGTGCTGCGGGCCGCGTCCTGCGGACTGATCGCCCTGCTCGCCATCGCCACAGGGCGGCGCAGATCCCTGATCCCCGCGCTGGCCACGGCCGTTCTGCTGCTGGTCCTCTACGACCCGTGGCTGGCCCGGAGTTACGGATTCCTGCTCTCCGTCCTCGCGACCGGCGCCCTCCTCACGGTGGCACCGCGCTGGAGCGCGGCCCTCACCGCGCGCGGGGTGCCGCCGCGGATCGCGGAGGCGCTCGGGGCGGCCGCGGCGGCACAGGCCGTGTGCGCACCCGTGGTGGCGGTGCTCGCGGCGCGGGTGAGCCTGGTGGCGGTGCCGTGCAATCTGCTCGCGGAGTTCGCCGTCGCACCCGCCACCGTGCTCGGGTTCGCGGCGCTGGCGACGGCACCGTGGGCGATGCCCTGCGCGAAGGTCCTGGCCTGGTGCGCGGGGTGGCCCGCCGGCTGGATCGCGGACATCGCGCGGGCCGGCGCCGCACTGCCGGGCAGCGGCATCGACTGGCCGGACGGCTGGCGCGGCGGCGCCCTGCTCGCCCTCGCCACGGCGGTACTGATCGGGCTGGGCCGAAGAGCGCTCAGGTCGCCCTGGATGCTGGGTGGTTGCGCGGTGCTGCTGGTGCTGTTCGTCGTCCAGCCACCGCCGGTGACCCGGGTGCTCACGGGCTGGCCCCCGCCGGGATGGCGACTCGTCATGTGCGACGTGGGACAGGGCGACGCCCTGGTGCTCGCCGCCGGGCCGGCCACCGGGGTCGTGATCGACGCGGGCCCCGACCCCCTGCCGGTGGACCGGTGCCTGCGCTCCCTCGGCATCACCCGGATCCCTCTGGTGCTGCTCACCCACTTCCACGCCGATCATGTGGCGGGTCTGGCGGGGGTGTTGCGCGGGCGGGAGGTGGGGGCGGTCGAGACGACGGGGTTCGGGGAGCCGGAGGACCAGGCGGCGTTCGTGCGGAGGGTCGCGGCGCGGTACGGGGTGCCGGTCGGCCGGGCGGCGGCGGGGGAGCGGCGGCGCGCGGGTCCCCTCGACTGGCAGGTGCTGTGGCCGCCGTCCGGCACGGCGGCGGTGCCGGCTCCCGTGCCGGACGGGCCGAACGACGCGAGCGTGACGCTGCTCGTGCGGACGGCGGGGCTGAGACTGCTGCTGCTCGGCGATCTCGAACCGGCGGCCCAGCGGGCGCTGCTACGGGCCACCGGCGGGGCCGCGTTGTCCCGGGTGGACGTGCTGAAGGTCGCGCATCACGGCTCGGCGTACCAGGACCCGGGGCTGTTGCGGACGGTGGCGCCCCGGCTCGCGCTGATCTCCGTAGGGGCGGACAACACGTACGGACATCCGGCGCCGCGCACCCTCGCGGCGCTGCGAGGACAGGGGGCGACGGTCCTGCGGACGGACCGGGACGGGGCGGTCGCGGTGGTCGGGGGAGACGGGGGAGACGGGGGTGCAGGGAGGGCAGGGGTGAGGCTCGGGGTGGCGCGTCGCTGATCGCTGATCGCCGGTGGGCCGGGTTCTTGGGCTCCCAGGGCTCATCGCTCATCAGGTCGATGCTGAGGCTTCGCGGTCTCCCGGGCCCTGAGAATCTCGCGCCGCATGCGGAGGCCGATGTAACCCCAGGCAGGGAGCGACACGAGGAGGCTCATCAGCCGATCCTCGGCGGTCGCCGAACCCGGCACGGCCCCGAGAGCCATCGCCCCGTAGAACCCCGCCCACACGATCGCGAAGCCGAGCAGCCGGCGCCCCATGTGCCTTCCCCCCCCCGGGTCGAGTCGATGCCTGAGGTCGGTTGTACCGCAACGTGGCGTGTATCGGACCCCGAACGGGTGGCGGGAGGGGGCCGGGGCGAGGGGGCCGAGGTGGGGGTGTTGCCATCCGTGGTTGATCCGGAGCCCGCTGTGAGGGGGCTCCGGTGTGGGGCGCTCGAAGTTTCGCGGAATGTGCACAAGCAGTTGCTACCGGTGAGTAAAAATGCCGCTGAGCTGGCGAAACGCTAACCGGAGTAGGTAATTCGGGCTCTCGGTCGCCTTCTCTGCGATTCCCGCGTTGTGGGCTCGTGTTGCCTCGAAAGCCGCAACGATGGTCGAATGCTTCTTCGTTCATCTAGCAACTACTGTTGTCAAGACGCACTGGGGTAGGTAGTTCATGTTCGGCCGCTGGCTGGGAAACCGTACGAACCGGGCGCAACGGCCCAATCCCCTGGCGGACATGGTGGTGCCACCCAGCGCGGGGATGCTGAGCTGCCGGGTCCTCGATCCCGTCAACGAGCCGATCCGCACCGCCGAACTCGTCGTCAACGACGCCATGGGGCGGCAGGTGGTCACGGGCGGCACGGACCCGTTCGGTTCGTTCATGGCCACGGTGCCCGCCGGTGACTACAAGCTCGCGGTGACCGCCGACGGCTACACGCCGTTCCACGGCAACGCCAGCGTCGGCGAGAGCGGGCACGCGTCCGTCGGCGACGTCATGCTCCAGGTCGCCCAGCCGCCGCAGCTGCCCGACGCGGGCGACTGGGAGATCGAGCCGATGCACTCCTCGATCGCGTTCACCGCGCGGCACATCGGACTCGCCCGGATCCACGGCCGGTTCAACACCTTCGCCGGCGTGCTGCGTGTCGCCGAGCGCGTCGAGCAGTCCGCGATGCACGTCGTCATCGACGCCGCGTCCATCGACACGAACGTGCAGATGCGTGACGACCACCTCAGATCGGCCGACTTCCTGGACGTCGGACGGTTCCCGACGCTCGAGTTCTACAGCGACAAGTTCACGCACAAGGGCGGCAGCCGCTGGGCGATCACCGGCGCGCTCTCGCTGCACGGCGTGACCCGCACCGTCACGCTCGACGCCGAGTACCTGGGCCTGGGCAACGGCATGGAGGGCGAGACCCGCGCCGCCTGCCGCGCCACCGCCGAACTGCACCGCGACGACTTCACCATCAGCTGGCAGACCATGCTCGCGCGCGGCATCGCCGCCGTCGGGACCAGCGTGAAGATCGAGCTGGACATCCAGGTCGTGCCCAAGGGCTGACCGTCGTGCCCAAGGGCTGACCGGGCCGCCCGGTGCGGGCCGTGTCGCGCGCGTGTCCGAAGATGGTGCCGTGAGCGATGTGAGACACGTACTGGTGCTGCCGGACCGCGACGCCGCGGAGGAGGCCGCCGAGGCGCTCGGGGAGCGCTTCGGCATCGCCGAGGAGCCGCAGCTCGTACGGGACGCGCTGGCCGGGGAGGACGACGCGGAGGACGCGCAGTGGCTCCTCGTCGTCGAGGACCCGGACGAGGTGCTGGACGCGGCGGCGCTGGACGCGTTCGCCGGGGAGTGGGACGGCTGGCGCGAGGAGCCGTAGGGGGTCCGTCGGTTTCCTGCTGCCGGGTTTCCTCGGCCGGGGCTCTTCAGCGGGGGCTCTTCTGCCGGTTTCCTTCTGCCGGTTCTGTGCCGGGCCGGGCTGTCAGTGGCCCGTGGGATGCTTGACCGCGATGGCCAGGAAGACTGCAAACGACGATCCGCTCGCTCCGCTCACCGTCGCGGTGGGCCAGGAGGACCTGCTGCTCGACCGCGCGGTGCAGCAGGTGGTCGCCGCCGCGCGCGCGGCCGACGCCGACACCGACGTGCGCGACCTCACCCCCGACCAGCTGCAGCCCGGCACGCTGGCCGAGCTGACGAGCCCGTCGCTGTTCGCCGAGCGCAAGGTCGTCGTCGTACGCAATGCGCAGGACCTGTCGGCGGACACGGTCAAGGACGTGAAGGCGTACATCGGTTCGCCCGCCGAGGAGATCACGCTCGTCCTGCTGCACGCGGGCGGCGCCAAGGGCAAGGGGCTGCTCGACGCGGCGCGCAAGGCGGGGGCCCGGGAGGTCGCCTGCCCGAAGATGACGAAGCCGGCGGACCGGCTGGCGTTCGTGCGCGCGGAGTTCCGGGCGCTCGGGCGGTCCGCGACACCGGAGGCCTGCCAGGCGCTCGTCGACGCGATCGGCAGCGACCTGCGCGAGCTGGCCTCCGCCGTCACGCAGTTGGGGGCCGACGTCGAGGGGACCATCGACGAGGCCGTCGTCGGGCGGTACTACACGGGGCGGGCCGAGGCGTCCAGCTTCACCGTGGCCGACCGGGCCGTGGAAGGGCGGGCGGCCGAGGCCCTGGAGGCGTTGCGGTGGTCGCTCGCGACCGGGGTCGCGCCCGTGATGATCACCAGCGCGCTGGCTCAGGGGGTGCGGGCGATCGGGAAGCTGTCGTCCGCGCGGGGTGGGCGGCCCGCGGATCTGGCGCGGGAGCTGGGGATGCCGCCCTGGAAGATCGATCGGGTGCGGCAGCAGATGCGGGGGTGGACTCCGGACGGGGTCGCTGTGGCGTTGCGGGCTGTGGCGGAGGCCGATGCGGGGGTCAAGGGGGGCGGGGACGATCCCGGGTACGCCTTGGAGAAGGCCGTCGTGGCTGTTGCTCGGGCCGCTCGGGCTCGGGGGTAGGGTCCGGCCGGCGCCGCCGCGTGCTTCGTTCGGCCGTTCTGTCGCCGCGTAGCCTGCGGGTTCGTCGTGGCCGGGGTCGGGGAGGCCGCCCCCGCCGCCCCTTCCCGTCCCGTCCCTGGGGGGGGCTGCGCCCCCAGACCCCCCTGTCGGCCTTCGGCCTCGTCCTCAAACGCCGGACGGGCTTGAAGGGGGAAATGCCGAGTGCCCCCGTTCC
>NZ_JBHYTK010000163.1:0-18239 GCF_042749255.1 Streptomyces sp. NPDC059524
GGGCTTCGGCGCCGCGATCGAACTGCCCGACCGCGCCGCGGACTTCCCCCGCGCCCTCCCCCGCAGCGGACGCGCCCCGCGCGGACCGCCCGGCCCCCCCCCGGCCCTCCCCGCGCCCGCCCGGCCCCCCCGCGCCCCCCCCACCCCGGCGCGCCGCCGCCCGCGGCCGCTCCTTTCGGCGCGGCGGGGGCCTTCACCCCTTTCCTCCGCCGGCCGGCGCGGCGTCAGCTCCAGAGGGCCTCGGCGAGGGACGCGCCCAGGAACGCGGCGCCGAGTCCCGCCGCGATGCTTCCGAGCACGTTCACCGCCGCGTAGAAGCGTGCCCCCGTCTCCGCGAGCCGCAGGGTCTCGTAGGAGAAGGTGGAGTACGTGCTGAGCGCGCCGCACAGTCCGGTGCCGAGGAGGAGCTGGACCTGGGAGGACGCGGCGCCCGCCGCGACGGCGCCGGTGACGAGGCCGAGGACGAGGGAGCCCGTGACGTTCACGGCGAAGGTGCCCCAGGGGAACACGGAGTCGTGCCGGGTCTGGACGGTGCGGTCGGTGAGGTAGCGCAGCGGGGCGCCGACCATGGCCCCGGCGATGACGAGGAGCCAGTTCACGCCGTGTCCTCCCCCGCGCGGCCCACGTAGCGGTGGACCTCGCAGTCGTCGAGGATGACCAGGCCCTCGGTGACCAGTTCGTCGATCTGCGGCAGGAACGCGCGGACGCGCTCCTCCGTGTCGACGATGAAGATCGCGACGGGGAGGTCCTCGCTGAGCGAGAGCAGCCGGTGGGTGTGGATGAGGGACCCGGCGCCGAAGCCCTCGATGCCGCGGAACACGGAGGCTCCGGCGAGGCCCGCCTTGTGCGCGCGGTGCACGATCTCGGCGTAGAGCGGCTTGTGGTGCCAGGTGTCGTTCTCGCCGACGAAGATGGTCGCGCGCAGCGCGGGCCCGCTCAGCGGGCGGGCGGCGCGGGCGGGCTCCGGTGCGGTCATCGTGAGGTCCTCCGTTCGACGACGCGGCGGGTCAGGTGGGCGGCCGCCCAGACCGCGGCGAGCGCGGTGACGGCGGTGAGGCCCAGGTAGCCGAGCGCGGTGCGGGCCGCCCCGGCGTCGGTGAGCCGGCGGATGTCGACGGCGTACGTGGAGAAGGTGGTGAAGCCGCCGAGGACACCGGTGCCGAAGAAGGGGCGGACGAGCCGGTGGGCGGCCCACACGTCGGTGATGACGACCATGAAGACGCCGATGACGGCGCAGCCGATCGCGTTGACGGCGAGCGTGGTCCACGGGAAGGCGCCGGGGGCGGTCGGCCAGATCAGGGCGGCGCCGTACCGGGCGCAGGCGCCGATCGCGCCGCCCGCGGCCACGACCGAGAGCACGGGGCCCTGGCCGCGCAGGATCGCGGGCCGCGGGGCGGCGGCGGGCGCTGGTGCGGCGTCGGGGTCGACCGGTTCCTCGGTCATGGACGTGCGGGCCTCTTCCACAGGTGTGTCTCCTACTCGCCGGAACGCCCGCGCCCGGTGCGGGCAGGGCGTGCGTGATCGCAAGTAGGGACCGTTGGCGGCGTGCTGCCGCGGTTGGGTACGGCGGGCCCCACCGCCGTACGGTGCACCCGGGGCCGCGTGGGCCGGAGCGATCACCGCCCGAAAATCCTACCCCGCCCCTCGCGGGGACCGCCTGCCGGAGCGCGGCCCCCGCGAGGCCGGCTCAGAGATCGGCCCCGAGTCCGCCGCCGCCGACCACGACGTAACTGCACTGCGTGTACGTGTAGCCGGGCTGGATGCGGCCGCCCGCGGCCCGGCCGCGCGCGGTCGCGCTCGCGCCGCCCGGCTTGTGCAGGAAGTGGTAGGTGCCGGCGGGCAGCCGCAGCGTCTTCTTCGGGTACGTCCGGCCGCTCGCCTTGCATGCCTTGCCGCGTCCGGCGGCCTCGCTGGAGTACGTCGAGCAGGAGCCGCAGGCGCCGACGGTGATCCGGCCGGTGACGGGCCCCGTGTAGAGGATCTCGACGGGGTCGGGGCCGTCGTTGCTGATGACGAGTTCCATCCGGGCCCCGCCGGGCGTGCCCGTGGGCGGCAGGCGGTCGCCGGCGGAGGGGCGCAGTTCGGCGATCTCGGCGGCGGTGGCGACCTGCCGGGCCCGCGCCCGGCGCTTGTCGCTCTCGTAGGTGCCGGCGAAGTCGGTCAGTGTCTTGCGCGCCTCGCTGAACTCCTTGTCCTTGAACTGGTCGATGCCGCACGCGTACGTGCCGTCGCGCACGGCGCCGGCGACGCGGCCGCGCAGATGGCCGGGCACGGGTGCGGGCAGCGCGTTCGCGGTGTCCCCGATGCGGCGCAGTTCGTCGGTGGCGCGGCAGGGTTCGGCGCCCTCGATCGCTCCGGAGCGTTTGTCGACGGCGGCGCGCAGGGCCGGCTCGACGCGGCCGGCCTGCGCCGAGTCGGGGAACGTGCGCAGGAGTCGGCCGAGTTCGCCGCCCTCTCCGTCGCTGCCGGCGGTGCCGAGCTTGCCGGTGCCGCAGTCGAGGAGCGCGGTGGCGAGGGGCTGGTCGGGCCAGGTCGCGAGGTCGCCGAGGACGTCGCGGTCGATGGTGTCCGGCACGTCCCGCAGGTGTTCGAGCGGGGCGACGGCCGCGCAGCGGTCGTTCTTGCGGTAGGGCGCGGAGACGGCCTTGTAGTAGGCGTCGAGGCTGGCGTGGACGCGGTGGGCGGCCCGGGATCCGGGGTGGTCCTCGGTCAGGTCGCGGTAGCGGCCGAGGGCGGTCAGGTAGGTGCTTCTGGCGCGGGCGAAGTCCTGGCCGGAGGCGTCCTGGACGAGGGCGTCGGCGGCGGCCAGCCGGTCGAGCAGCATGTCCTCGACGGCGTCGTCGCGCAGTCCGTCGTACGCGTAGGCGCCGCCGGCCGGGACGGCGAGCAGCACCAGGCCGAGTACGGCGGCCAGGATCGGCCGGACGGCGGGGGCCGTGGGTCCGGGGCGCAGTGCGCGGCGGGCCCCGTCGAGGGCGGCGAGCAGGAGGAGCGCGCCATAGCCGGTGAGGGCCCAGGCGGGGACTCCGTCGGGGTCGGCGGGCAGGGCCACGACGGCGAGCGCGACGGTCGCGGCGAGGCAGACGAGGGCGGGCAGCCATCTGCGCAGCAGGACGTAGCCGAGGCCCAGTCCGCAGAGGTTGAGCAGGGCCACGGCCAGGGCGCGGAGCGGCTCGGCGGGGCCCGGCGGCGCGGGCGGCGGGGAGGGCGGGGGCGGCGGGCCCCAGGACGGCGGCGGTCCCGGCGGCACGGGTGGCGTCGGCGGAGGGGTGCCGGGCGGGTTCGGTGGCAGGGCGTCGGGCGGCACCGGCGGAGGAGGTCCGAAACCCGCACCCCCCACCGGCCCTCCGGCCGAACCCTCTGCTCCGTCGGACGCGTCCCCCGGCCACCTCATAGCGGTCCCCCAACCGTCAGGTGTCACACCCAGGTTGTCACGATCCGGGGTGTTTCGACGCCTGTCAATCGCCCGGAGGGCACCACTTTCCGGCCGCCGACGGCCCGCTTTCCGGCCACGGGAAGAACAGCAGCTCAGGCCACTATGCACCCCGGCTATACATCCGGCGTATACACACTATGTATAGTGCGCGCATGTCTGCCGCACCCGTGAAGATGACGAAGATACGAAGGGGGTTGCGCGCGGCCGCGTTCGCGCTGACCGCCTCCACCCTGACCCTCGCCCTGAGTGGCTGCACGCAGTACGACACGACGAAGCCCAGCGCCGCCCGCAAGGCGGAGGCCGTCGACGTCGGTGACGCGCGGGCGGTCGATCTCGGCGACCGCGCACGGGACTTCGGCACCGTCGACTGCCGGCGCGCCAAGTGCGTGGCGCTCACCTTCGACGCGGGACCGAGCGAGAACAGCTCCCGGCTGCTCGACATCCTGAAGGAGCGCAAGGTCCCCGCGACGTTCTTCCTGCTCGGCAAGAACCACATCGCGAAACACCCGGAGCTGGTGCGGCGCATGGCGCGCGAGGGCCACGAACTGGCCAGCCACACCTGGGACCACAAGATCCTGACGGATCTCGGGGACGACGAGATCAGGGACGAGCTCCGGCGCACCGACGACGCCGTCGAGCACCTGACCGGGCGGCGGCCCACGCTGATGCGGCCGCCGCAGGGCCGCACGAACGACCGCGTGAGCGCCCTCGCGAAGGAGGAGGGCCTGGCTCAGGTCCTGTGGGACGTGACCTGCAAGGACTACGCGACCACCGACTCGGCGCTGATCCGCGAGCGGGCCGTGTCCCAGACCCGGCGGGACAGCGTCATCCTGCTGCACGACCTCTACAAGGGCACCGTTCCGGCCGTCCCCGGCATCATCGACGCGCTCAAGGAGAAGGGCTACGTCTTCGTGACGGTGCCCCAGCTCCTCGCACCGGGGAAGGCCGAACCGGGCAGGATCTACAAGCCCTGACCCCTGAACAGGCGTGCCGCGGCGGCTACTTCAGGCGCACCGGCAGGCTTCCGTACCCGTAGCCGATGAAGGACTCGACGTGCGTGGCGCCGTCCTCCAGGGCGAGGCCGGGGAAGCGGTCGAAGAGGGCCGGCAGGGCGATCGCCGCCTCCAGGCGGGCCAGCGGGGCGCCCAGGCAGAAGTGGACGCCGTGGCCGAAGGCCAGGTGCTCCTTGTCGGCGCGGGCGATGTCGAAGCGGTCCGCGTCCGGGCCGTGCCGGCGCGGATCGCGGCCGGCCGCCGCGTACGAGGCGAGGATGGCCTCGCCGGCCGCGATCCGGGTGCCGTCGGGCAGGTCGATGTCCTCGACGGCGTAGCGCAGCGGGAGGTTGGCGATCGAGGGGGCCCAGCGCAGGGTCTCCTCGATGACCTCGCTCCACGGGATCTCGCCGGAGCGGACCCGGGCGAGCTGGTCAGGGTGGGTGAGCAGGGCGTGCGCCGCGTTCCCGACGAGGTTCACGGTCGTCTCGTGGCCCGCGCCGATGACGAGGAGCAGGGTGTCGATCAGCTCCTGCTCGGTGAGGCCCGAGCCCGCGTCGTCGCGGGTGGCGATGAGGGCGCTGGTCAGGTCGTCGCCGGGCTGCGCGCGCTTGGCCTCGACGAGGGCGCCGAGGAGCTGGTGCACCTCCTGGAGGATCGCCTGCGCCTGTTCGGGCGTCACGGTGGTGTCCATGATCCCGGCGACGAGCCGGGCGGCGTCGGCCCGCTGCGCCTCGGGCACGCCGAACAGTTCGCAGATGACCTGCATCGGCAGCGGGTGCGCGTACGCGGAGCGCAGATCGGCGCGGCCGTCGGGAGCCGCCGCCATGGCGTCGAGCAGTTCGCCGGCGATCTGCTCGATCCGCGGGCGCAGGACGTCGGTGCGGCGCTTGGTGAAGGCGGGCGCGATCAGGGTGCGCAGCCTGCGGTGGTCGGCGCCGTAGGCGTTGAACATGTTGGAGACGCCGACCCAGTTGACGATCCAGGACTGCCGGTGCTCGCCCGCGATCCACTCGGGCCAGTGCTGGTCGGGGTCCTTGGACACGCGCGCGTCGGCGAGCAGCCCCTTCAGGACGTCGTACGAGGTGGGGGCCCAGGCCCGTATGCCGCCGGGCAGTTCGAGCAGGGCGGCGCAGGGATGGGCGGCGCGCAGCCGGTCGTTCTCGGCGTGCAGGTCGCGGCCCGCGGGGTCGAGGACGGTGGGGGTGACGGGTGCGGTCATGAGGTCTTCTGCTCCTGTGGGGGCGCGGCGGGGCGGGCGTCGACTGCGGGACGCCCGGCTTGCTTCATGATCGTTTACGTAACTGATCGTAGGCGCCCGCGAGTTGATGCCCAGCCGGACGACACGCCCACCCGATCCCGGACGTGGCGCAGCTCACCCGCGCGCGACCCGTCTACCATCGCGCCATGGCCGCCGATATCCGGATCGTCCGCGAAACGCCGCTTTCCCCCGCCGAGGCCTGGCGCCGGATCACCGACTGGGAGCGGCACGGCACGGTGGTGCCGCTGACCCGGGTCACCGTCCTCACCCCGCCTCCGACCGCCGCCGGCACCGTCTTCGTGGCCCGCACCGGCCTCGGCCGCCGCCTCGCCTTCGACGATCCGATGGAACTCGTCGCCTGGCAGCCCCCGCGCCGCTGCCGCATGGAGAAGCGGGGCCGGGTGGTCCGCGGCTGGGCCGAGTTCGAGGTACGGGCCCTGGCGGGCGGCGGGGCGCGGGTGGAATGGCGCGAGGAGCTGCGCGTGCGCGGGGTCCCGGCCGTGGCGGACCCTCTCCTCGCGGCGGCGGGCCGCGCGCTGTTCGGCCGGGCCCTCACTTCCCTGCTGGACATGACGAACTGACGGCCTGCCGGTCGTGGATCCTCATCCGCACACGCCCTGGGCGCGCCCCGGATACGATCTGCCGGTCGGACCAGTGGGGCGGACCGCCCGGCGGAGGGGAATGACCGTGCACGAACTACGGCTGCGCGTCGACATCGGCGACGGATCGGCCACCGACAGGGTGGACCGTCAGACACGTGCCCTCTACCAGGACTTGAGGCGACTCGGTGTCCTCAGCGTGCGGCGGGCGACAGCCGAGGCACCGACCGGTTCGATGGCGGGCGTGGGACACGATCTCGCGGTCCTCGTCCTCAGCGGCGCCTTCTCGGCGGCGGCCCTGAAGGCCGTGAGCAATGTTGTCGTCGCCTATGTGAACCGTACGAAGGCCCGCGCCGTCGAGTGGGAGTTCGACGGGAGCAAGGGGGCGTTCACCGCGCTGTCCGCGAAGGACCAGCACACCCTGGTCGACGCCGTCGCGGCACGTGTCGCGGCGGCAGAACCGGCACCGAGCACGACGGACGAGGCGGGGGACACCGATGGCGGGGCGCCGGATCGCACTGCTGGTAGCGACTGACGGCTACGACGACCAGGGGCTCAGCCGGCTGCGCACCCCCGAACGCGGCGCCGCGGATCTGCAGAAACTTCTGCAGGATCCGGCGATCGGCCGCTTCGACCATGTCCGGACCCTGATGAATCGGCCGAGGGCGGAGATCGAGGACGCGATCGCCGAACTGCTCCTGGACCGGGAGCCCGACGACCTCGTGCTCCTGTATCTGGCGGGCCACGGCATCCGGACCGACATGGACCGGCTGTACTTCGCCACCCTCAGCACCCGCCTGGCCCGCACGACCACCACGGCGATCCCGGCCCGCTTCCTGCACGAGCACCTCGACGACTGCCAGGCCGGCACCAAGGTCGTCCTGCTCGACTGCTGCTACAGCGGGCTCTTCCACCGGGGTGCGCCGATGTCGCCCGCGCCGGTCGACGTGGACGCGGCGCTCGGCGGCCGCGGCACGTACATCATCACGGCGTCCACGGCCCTGGAGTACGCCTACGACGGTTCCCAGCTGGCCTTCGACAACGCCCGGTCGGCGCCCCGCTTCACCGCCGCCGTCATCGAGGGGCTGAGCACGGGGCTCGCCGACCAGAACCACGACGGCATCATCACGCCCGACGAGCTGTACACGTACGTGCACGACACGGTGGTGAACCAGGCGGGACCGGAACAGACGCCCACCAAGTCGGGCCAGTGCGAGGGCACGGTGGCTCTCGCCTACGCACCGGACAAGGACATCTCGGCCGGGCCCGCGGGCCGGGCCGCCGCCGCGCACGAACTCCCGCTGGGAGCACTGCTCCCGCCGCCGGCCGAGACCGCGGACCGGGGCTTCGTCTGCGACGCCTGGGAAGGGTCCTCCCGGCTCATGGTCCCCCTGGGCCGGCTCGAGCACGCGGCAGGAAGCGGGACCATGTCCCTCGACCTGGCGGGACGGGACGGCAACGTCGCCGCGGTCGGCAAGCTGGGCAGCGGCAAGACGACACTCCTGCGCTCCCTGGTGCTGTCCCTGGCCCTGACACACAGCCCGGACGAGGTCGAGTTCCTGCTCCTGGAGGGCGCCGTCAACCGGCTGGGAGTGCTGCGTCGGCTGCCGCATGTCCGGGCCGTCGCCTCACCTGACGAGAGCGCCGCCGTGCGCAACGCGCTCACCGAGGTGTGGCACGTGATCGACACGCGGCGCACGCTGTTCCGCGAGCACGGCATCGACTCGGTGGAAGCCTTCCGCACGCTGCGCGCCGAGGGCGGTCTGCCCGGCGGCGGTCACGGCGACCTGTTCGTGGTGGTCGACGGCTGGATGGACTTCTGCTGGGAAATCGGATGGTTCGAGGACCAGGTGCACCGGCTCAGCAACACCGGTCTCAACTACGGCATCCACCTGTGCGCCGCCACCCGGCGCTGGAGCGACTTCTCCCCCGATCTGCTCGGCCTCCTGGGCACACGTGTGGAGCTGGCCCTCGACGACCCGCAGGAGTCGTCCGTGGACGCCACGCTCGCGGCGGGCGTGGGCGTCGGCTGGGCGCTCTCCCGGCGTCGCCGCTTCCGGGTGGCGGTGCCTCGCCTGGACGAGGTGACCGGTGCTGCGGCGGCCCGCCGCTCGCTGGCCGACACCGCGGAGAGGATGCGCGCCGCGTGGCGCGAACCACCGGAGGAAACCGCCGCGGGCCGCCGGCCCCCGTGGGTGTCGTGGGGGGCCGGGGCGGGGGGGGCCGCGCCACGACCGCGCCCGGCGGGGCGCTGCGTAGCGTGACGCGATGCATCTGATCCCCGTGACGCCCGCCGCGCGGCGCTGTGCGGCGGCCCTGCTGGGCGCGCTGCTTCCCCTGGGACTGACCCTGGACCTCGCGCGGGCCGCGGCCGTCCCGCCGCCCGCCCCCGGGCCCGGCGGGCTCAGCGCACCCCGCGTCTGCACCAAGGGAACGTGGCCGTGGGACTGCGTCGCCGAGTGCGAGAGCAGCGGCCGCTGGAACGCCAACACCGGCAACTCGTACTACGGCGGGCTGCAGTTCTGGCAGGCGACCTGGAAGGAGTTCGGCGGCCTCAAGTACGCGCCGCGCGCCGACCTCGCCACCCGCGAGGAGCAGATCAAGGTCGCCGAGGACGTGGTCCGCGTGCAGGGCTGGGGCGCCTGGCCGGTCTGCGCGAAGCGGTACGGGCTCAGTGGGCGGGCCCATTTCGTGCAGCCCGGCGACACCCTGGCCGCCGTCGCCGCCCGCTTCAAGGTCGCGGGCGGCTGGGAGGCCCTGTACCGGGCCAACACCAAGACGATCGGCCCCGACCCGAACCGCCTCACCGTCGGCATGATGCTGAAGCTGCCGTAGCCGTCCCGGGGGCCGCCGTGGGGGCCGCGCGCCGTCGTGGCCGGCCGCGCCCCGCGGCGACGTCGCTGAACGGCACTGCCCCGCCCCCCTGATGGGGGCGTGTGTGCAGGGCTTTCGGCGCTCAGGCTTCGCTCGCCTCGCCGCTGAAGGTGACGGCGCCCCGACCGAGTCCGTACACGAGCACCGGGAGCCCGGGCCGGGCCGGCAGGTGGCGCAGGGGCTGTGGCAGTCGTTGCTCGGCGAGGACCACGCACGCGTCGAGGCCGCGCAGCAGATCGTACGTACGGGCAGCAACCCGGGGCGACATGCCCTGGGTCGGCTCGTCGAGGAGGAGGACGCGGGGGCGGGCGAGCAGGGCACGGGCCAGGGCCAGCATGCGCTGTTCGCCGCCGGAGAGGGTGCCGGCGCGGCGGTCGAGCAGGGGGCGCAGCTCCGGGTAGGCGTCGAGGGCCGGGGCGAGGCCGCCGTCCGGGGCGGCGAGGCGGAGGTTGTCCGTCACGCCGAGCCCCGCGTGCACGGCCTGGCGGTCCGGGACGAAGCGCAGGCCCGCCGCCGCGCGGGCCCGCGCGGTGCGGCCGGTCATGTCCCGCCCGTCCCACAGCGCGGCCCCGCCGGACAGCGGCACCGTGCCGGCGAGCGCGCGCAGCACGGTGGTGCGGCCCGAGCCGTTGCGGCCGAGGAGCACGGTGAGCGTGCCCGCGGGGGCCGCGAGGGTGACGCCGTGCAGGGCCTCCAGGGGGCCGTAGTGGACGCGGGCGCCCCGCAGTTCGACGCCGCGCCTCATCGGCCGGCCCTCGCGGGGAGCACCTCGCCGGGCGGCCCGGACGCGACGATCCGCCCGCCCTCCAGTACGTGCACGGTGCCGGCCAGCGCGGCCACCAGTTCCAGGTCGTGCTCGATGATCAGCAGCGCCGTGCCGTCGGCGGCCAGGGCCCGCAACAGCCGGGTCAGCTCGGCCACTTCGGCGTCGTCCAGGCCGGCGGTGGGTTCGTCGAGGAGCAGGACGTGCGGACGGCCGGCGAGGGCGCGGGCCAGTTCGACCCGGCGCAGCGTCCCGGTGGACAGGTCGTCGGTGCGCCGACCGTCGGGCACCCGGAGCAGCCGCAGCAGGCGTGCGACGGCCCCGGGATCACGGACGCGGCCCTGCTCCGCGCCGACCCGGATGTTGTCCCCGACGCTGAGCGAGGGGAACACGACGAGCTGCTGGAACGTCCGCGCCACCCCGAGCCGCGTCCGCGCGTGCGCCGCCGTCCGCGTCACGTCCCGGTCCCCGAACGACACGCGGCCGGCGTCCGGCCGCAGCGTGCCGGCGAGACAGTGGAACAGAGTGCTCTTCCCGGCCCCGTTGTCCCCCACGACAGCGGTCACCCGCCCCGCCTCCACCCGCACCCCGACCCCGTCCAGCACCACCCGCCCCCCGAACCGCACCACGATCCCGGAACAGGCCAGCACGGGGGCCCTGCCGGGCGGTCCGGCGGCGGCGCGCGGAGCCGGGGGAGGGGAGGGCGGGGTGCCGCCCGGCCCGGACCCCGCGCCGGGGACGTGTGCCGACGGCTCGGCCGGGCGGCCCGCGTCGGCTTCGGGTCCGGCCGGTGCGTGCGGCGCTGCCCGGGGCGTGGGCGTGGCGGGCGTGTGCGGCCCCGCCGAGCCGGACGGCCTGCCTTCCGGGGCGGGCGACGCCTTCCGCCCCGCCGAGCGGGAGGGGGCGAGATCCGGGCCGGACGCCGTGCGGCCGTGCGGGCGGCCCGTGCGGGGGGCGGGCCCGGCCGGCCCACCGTCCCGCAGGTCCCGTGCCGCCGACTCCCCGTCCGCCTCTGTGCCGACCCGACCCAGCCGGACCCGCACCGCGTCCCCCCGCTCGGTCAGCCGACCGCGCCCCCGTGCCCGTACCGACAGCGAGCGCACCGCCTCGTACGGGCCCTCCGGGAAGCGGCCCACCAGGACGGCCAGGAGGCCGACCGTGGCCGCGGCCACGCCGCCGCGGGTGCCCGCGTCCAGGCCGACCAGGAGAGCCGCGCCCAGGAGGGCCGAGAGGGGGCCGTCCGCGCCGAGGACGACGATCGCGGCGAACCAGAGCAGGCCGCGGACCGGGTCGAAGGAGGCCGGGTCGAAGGAGCGCAGGCCGAAGGAGAGGAGAGCGCCGCCCAGGGCCGCCAGGGCGGCGGCCAGGACGAAGGCCGCGACCTTCAGCGCGGCCACCGGGACCCCCGCCGCGGCCGCCCCCGCCTCGTCGTCCCGGAGCGCGGCGAGCGCCCGCCCGGACCGGCCCCGCCGCACCTGGCGGACCACGAGCAGGGCCCCGCACAGCAGGACCAGTTCGAGGGCGTAGAACGCGCGGTCGTCGGCGAGGCCCGCGGGGCGGGGCGGGACCAGGCCCGCCGCGTACGGCTGAGCGAGCACGAAGCGGCTCACCCCGACCCCGACCGCGAACGTGGCCAGCGCGAGCGCCAGACCGTGCCGGCCGATCGCCGGCAGCGCGGTGAGCAGGCCGAGCGGCGCCACCAGGAGCACCGCGAGCACCAGCGCGGCCGGACCCGGCAGTTGGGGCAGTCCCGGGAAGCGGCCCAGCGAGAGGAGCACCGCGAACAGCGCCCCGAGCCCCGCGAACGCCCCCTGGCCCAGCGCGAGCTGCCCCGCCCGGCCGGTCACCACGACCAGCGACAGCAGGATCAGCGCGAGCGCCGGCACCTGGACGGCCGTGTGCAGGTCCGACCCCGCGAACCCGAGCGGCAGCAGGAACAGCACCCCGGCCACCGGCCACGCCCCCGGCGGCGCCGGCACCACCCGCCGCGTCGCCGCCCGCGACAAGGCCCCCGCCCCGCCCACCGCGGGCAGCACGAGCGCGGCGACGAGCAGCGCCACCACGAACAGGTTCGCCCCCACCGCCTGGAGCAGGGGCTGCGCCCAGCCGCCCGGATGCAGTCGCGTCAGCTGGCTCTGCGCCACGCCGACGGCGAGCGCCACCCCGACCGCGACCGACAGATACCGCATCCGCGCCGCCACCGCGACGGCCACGACCTCCATCACCAGGAGCGGCAGCCCGTACGGGTCGAGCCGCACGTACGGGGCGAGCAGCACCCCGGTCAGGCCCGCCGTGCACGCGCCGAACGCCCAGCCCACGGCCGCCACCCGGTCCGCGTCGACCCCGCCCAGCACCGCCAGCCGCCGGTCGTCGACCACCGCCCGCAGCTCACCCCCGAACCGGGTCAGCCGGGTCACCGCCCACACCGCCACCGCGACCGCGCACACCACCGCGAGCTGCCCCCACGGGTCGGCCGAGATCAGCACCGGGGCGTCCTCCTGCGCGCCCGTGCCCCACAGCAGCGCCGCCGCACCCACCAGCAGGACGAACACGCCGATCGACGCGACCAGCGTCCGGGCCGGATCGTTCCCGGACACCGCGAGCGGCCGGAACACCCCGCGTTCCAGGGCGAGTCCGAGCGCGGGCGCCACCCCGAGCAGCACCAGCGCGGCGCCCGCCCACAGCGGCCAGTCCCACACCACGACGAACTGCCGCAGCAGGTAGGCGCAGAACACGGCGATGGCCCCGTGCGCGAAGTTGAGCACGCCCGTCGCCCGGTACGTGACGACGAGCCCGACCCCGGTCAGCGCCGCTGCCGCGCCCACCGACAGGCCGGCGAGCGTCAGTTCGTACGTCAGCGAGGCCACGCCTCAGCTCCCGGCGGGAGGCTCGCACAGCGGGCACGGGGCGAGCCCCCGCTCGGCGGCACCGGCCGCGTCGACGGGCACCGCGTCGGCCCGGCCCTCGACGAGCGGGCAGTCGGCCCGGTGCCACAGCGTGCCGCCCGGCACCGTCCGCAGCTCGTCACCGGTGGCGAGCGGACCGGCGACCGTCTCCGCGCGCGCAGGCGTCCCGGTCGCCACGAGCAGCTCGTACAGCCGCTCCACCCGCGACGCGGCGAGCACGCTCCGGCCGTACGTGAGGAGCACCGCGCCCGCGACGATCAGGGCCGCGCCCGGCACCGTGCACGAGGCGAGATACGGCAGCTGCCGCTCGGCGAACCGCTCGCCCGACACCCCGTACCAGCCGATCGCGCAGAGCACCGCCCCCGCGGCGAGCGCGGCGAGCCCCGCCCACGCCGCCGGGTGCACCGAGCGTGGTCCGACCGTCCGCATCGTGGCTCCCCCGTCGTCGCACGGCCCTGTGCGCGTGCAGGTGTCTGGTCTTGTCCGGCGATCGCTTGCACTATGCCTCCTGGAAGCCGACCCTGAAAGCACCGGGCGCAGGACAGGCCCGGACCGATACCCGGTGGTGAGCCAGATGGTTCTCGGGAGCAGGATCAGGACGGGCCGCGGGCGCGGCGCCGCGCTCGCCCTCGCCGGCGCGCTGATGCTCGGACCGGCCCTCGCGGCGTGCGGCGACGACAGCGGGGGAGCGGACACCAACCCGCCGACCCCCGCCTCGCGGACCCCCTCGGCGACGGCCCCGGCCGACCCGGCCGCGGCGCAGAAGGAGATCAAGGAGAACTGGAAGAAGTTCTTCGACCCCTCCGTCTCCATCAAGGAGAAGGAGGCCGTCCTGGAGAACGGGCAGCAGATGCGGCAGGTCCTCCAGGGCTTCAACGGCGACCAGCGAGGCCAGCAGGTCTCCGCCGAGGTCACGAAGGTCACCTTCACCTCGCCGACCGGCGCCGACGTGACGTACTCGCTGTCGCTCAAGGGCGCCACCGTGCTGCCCGACGCCAAGGGCACCTCCGTCGAGCAGGACGGCACCTGGAAGGTGTCGGTCAAGACACTGTGCGCCCTGGTGCAGCTGAGCGAGAATGCGTCGGCCGCGCCGGGCTGCTGAGGCCCTCGCCCTCACCGCGGCGCTGCTCGCGGTCGCGGCCTGCGGCTCCCGGCTGCCCGAGAGCGCCTTCGAGGACGGCCGCACGAGCCGCGCCCCGGCGGACGCCTCCGCCCCGATCCGCGTCGGCATCATCACCAGCGCCACCAGCCCCGTCGGCGGCGCCACCTTCACCGACACCCGCGACGGCGCCCGGGCCTACTTCGCGCACCTGAACGCGCACGGCGGCATCGACGGCCGCCGCGTCGAAGCGCTCCTGTGCGACGACGGCGGCAGCGGCGTCGGCAACAACACGTGCGTCCACCGCCTCGTCGACGAGGAGAAGGTCGTCGCCCTGGTCGCCACCACCTCGCTCGACTACGCGGGCGCGGCCCGCGTCTCCCGCGCCGGCGTCCCCGACATCGGCGGCCAGCCCATCGGCCCCGCCTACGACACCTACCCGCACCTGTACGGGATCTACGGCAGCTCCGCGCCCCGCGACGGCACCCCCGGCTGGAACGGCACGCTGTACGGCGGCACCGAGGTCTACCGCTACTTCAAGCGCGAGAAGGGCGCCCGCACCGCCGCCGTCGTCTCCTACAACCAGGCCGCCTCGGCCGCGTACGCCCGGCTCGTGACGCGCGGTCTGGAGGCCGAGGGCTACAAGGTGGTGCCCGAGGAGGTCGACTTCGCGCTGCCCAACTTCCGCGCCGTCGCCGCCGATCTGAAGAGCCAGAAGGCGGACCTCGTCTTCGACGCGATCGACGCGCACGGCAACGCCCGGCTGTGCGAGGCGATGGACCGGGCCGGGGTCCGTGTCACCGCGAAGGTCACCAACGTCCAGAACTGGTCCTCGACCGTCGCCGCCGACTACAAGGACGCCCCGCACTGCCGCGACTCCCTGTGGGTCACCGGCTCCAGCCGCAACTACGAGGACACCGGGCACCCGGCCGTCCGCGCCTTCCGCGACGGCACCGAGAACCTGAAGACGCACTCCCAGTGGCAACTGGAGGGCTGGGCGGCCGCGTTGTGGTTCACCGACGCCGCCCGTTCCTGCGCGGCGCACGGCGACGGCGTCACGCGCGCGTGCGTGGACCGCTTCATGAACCGCGACGAGCCCTACACCGCCCGCGGACTGCTGCTGCCGGTCACCTACCGCCCCCTGCCGGAGCCGCCGGCGACGCGCCGCACGTGTCTGTCGGTCGCCCGCTGGGTCGACGGACGTGGCTGGGTCACCCAGAACGGTGACATGACGCGAACCTGCTTCGACGTCCCGCAGCTCGCCTACCAGCCATAACGTCCTCCTAATGGATGGATTGACGAAAAGGTTCCCGATGTCGGCTTCCGATCCGGCAACTCTTCTGGAACAAGATGATGATGAAGAACAACCCTCGTCGGGGCATCCCTGTCTAACCATGCGGTAGGCGGAGGACCCGGGCTGTTCAGACTGATGTGACTGTTGGGACTGACCGGTGCTGACCGCGAGGAATGGTGGGATACGGGGACGCATGCAGATTTCTTTCCTGATTCACAATGCGTACGGGATCGGAGGGACGATCCGCACCACGTACAACCTCGCCAACACCCTGGCCGAGCAGCACGACGTCGAGGTCGTGTCCGTCTTCCGGCACCGCGACCGGCCGGTGTTCGCCACCGACCCGCGCGTGCGGGTGCGCCATCTCGTCGACATCCGCAAGGACGGCCCCGGCTACGAGGGCGACGACCCCGACTACCACCGCCCCGCGAGCTTCTTCCCGCGCGCCGAGGGCCGCTACGCGCAGTACAGCGCGCTCACCGACCGGCGCATCGCCCAGCACCTGGGCAGCGTCGAGGCGGACGTCGTCGTCGGCACCCGCCCGGGGCTGAACGTGCACCTGGCCCGGCAGACCCGGCGCGGCCCGCTGCGCATCGGCCAGGAGCACCTGACCCTCGACACGCACTCGCCCGCCCTCGTACGGCAGTTGCGCGCCGTGTACCCGAGGCTCGACGCCCTCACGACGACCACCGAGGCCGACGCGCGCGCCTACCGCGAGCGGATGCGGCTGCCCGGCGTCCGGATCGCGGCCCTGCCCAACCCGGTGCCCGCGCCCGGCGTCGCCCCCGCCGACGGCAACGGCAAGTGGGTCGTCGCGGCCGGCCGCCTCGCCCCGGTCAAGCGCTACGACCTCCTCATCAAGGCCTTCGACACCGTGCGCGCCGAGCGCCCCGACTGGCGACTGCGCATCTACGGCGGCGGCAAGCAGAAGGACAAGCTGCGCCGCCTCATCGACCAACTCGGCCTGTACAACCACGTGTTCCTCATGGGCCCCGCCAACCCCATCGAGCCGGAGTGGGCGAAAGGTTCCGTCGCCGCGGTGACGTCGACCTTCGAGTCCTTCGGCATGACGATCGTCGAGGCCATGCGCTGCGGCCTGCCCGTGGTCGCCACCGACTGTCCGCACGGCCCCGGCGAGATCATCGACAACGGTGTCGACGGCCGCCTCGTCGAGGTCGGCAACGTCGACGCGATCGCGCGCGGCCTGCTCGAACTCATCAACGACGACGAGCTGCGCCGGCGGATGGCCGCCCGCGCGCTCACCGACTCCGAGCGCTTCGACCCGGCCCGGATCGCCGAGCGCTACGAGACCCTGTTCGGCTCGCTCACCGCGCGCGGCGGCCGGATCGGCCTGCTGCAGCGGGCCCGCGGCTCCCTCCTCGACGGCGCCTACGCCGTACGGAACGCGTTCACCTCACAGGCGAAGGGGCGCACCGCATGACTCCGCTGGCCGTACCCGCACCCACCTCCGGTTCCGACGACAGGACCGCGGCCGCCGCGGCGCCGCGCGCCGACTGCATCGCCGACTCGGCCGGCGGCCTCACCTTCGACGTCCTGGACCACGGGGCGCACGACCCGGCGCACCTCGTGCTCATCGACCGCGCGGGAGGCGAGGAGGTGCGGCTGCCCCTCGCCCCCGCCGGGGGCGGCCGGCTGCGCGCCTCGCTCCCCATAGGCGTCGGGCTGCCCGAGGGCCGCTGGGACGCGTACGCGCAGGTTGCCGGGGAGCAGCCGGTGCGGCTGATGCCCGGAGTG
Source organism: Streptomyces sp. NPDC059524 (assembly GCF_042749255.1). Lineage (NCBI taxonomy): Bacteria > Bacillati > Actinomycetota > Actinomycetes > Kitasatosporales > Streptomycetaceae > Streptomyces > Streptomyces sp. NPDC059524. The sequence goes on from NZ_JBHYTK010000163.1 coordinate 16,980, forward strand.
AACGATCTGCGCTCCCTCGTCGACCGGGCGCCGAGCGGCTCGCGCGGCCACGTCGCCGTCCGCATCCCGTACGCCACCAAGCACGGCAACCTCACGGTCCGCAGCTGGCTGCGCACCCCGCACGCCGAGGCCGGCGAGCTGCTCATCGCGGACGGCGCGCTGACCGTGCACGGCCGGCTCTACGGGACCGCCTTCGCGGCCGGGGCCCGCGCCGAGCTGCGCTCCCGGGAGGCGGCCGGGCAGGTCAGGACGGGGGAGCTGTCCGCGGACGGGGGCGCGTTCACCCTGCGGATCGGCTACGCGGACCTGGACGCGGGACGCTGGGACGTGTGGCTGCGGCCGGCCGGTCCGGAGGGCTCCGAGGTGCGGGTGGCCCGGCTCCTCGACGACGTCGCCGACAAGAAGCCGATCTTCACCTATCCGGCCGCGCGGGTGAGCGCCGCCGGCCGTGAGCTGACGGCGAGCCCGTACTACACGGCGGACAACGACCTGTCGGTTCTGGTCGCCGCGGCCTGACCGCCCCATTCCGCGCCGGGCAATTCTCACGGGCCTCAACTCGCCCACGAGGCCCGCGCCTTCGGTAATCCCGGAATGCGGGAGGGGCGGCCGGAAATGCGTGCCGGGAGCCTGTCCAGAATTCATGGTTCCGGCCGCTGGGGAATTCATCGGGGAGCTCGTGGAATTCCCGATTCCGGTCGTTGTGAAGTCCTGATAAGAATCGTTCCGGTCGTGCGGAACCGCCCGATCGTGTGAGGAAGTTCGACGTACGAGGCTGTCGTGATCTTGTGACGAAAGCGTGACCGTACGAACCGGGAGAGGGGGCGGCGGCCGGGCCTGGCGCCGTCCGGGCGAACCGCCTACGGTGGCCGCATGGCACCCGTTCCGACCCCGCCCGCAGACCCGCAGGACAGCCCCGACGCGTACGTCGGACTCGACGCCCAGGAGGCCGAGCGCCAGGCGCGCGGCCGCGGCTGGTCCACCGTCCGGCAGCTGCCGCCCGGCGCGATCATCACCATGGAGTACCTCGCAGGACGCCTGAACCTGGAGGTCACGGACGGCACCGTGACCCGCTCCTGGAAGGGCTGACCCGGACCGCCAGGACAGGGGGGGTGTGGGGGCGCGGTCGCTGGTGGGGGGCGGGCGGGGGGGGTGGGGGGGGCCCGTCCAAGGGCGGGCGCCCCCCGAGACCGCGGCCATTCCGGACAGGGAGCGGATGCCGGAGCCGCGAGCGAGGCCGAGCAGGACGGTCTAGGCATGGTC
>NZ_JBHYTK010000164.1:0-2117 GCF_042749255.1 Streptomyces sp. NPDC059524
CCCTCCGGGTCGCATTTCCCCGATGCCCTGGCGCCCGATGAGATCGCGCACGAAGTGCGCATCTCAGGGGCGCGGGGAACTGCGCGACCAGCCCCCACCGGGCGGCACCCGGCGACGAAACGGCCGGAGCTACGGCGCGGGGCTAGCGGGCCCGCTCCACGCGGCGTTCGTCCCAGACCGGCTCCGCCGTCTCGCGGACCTTGCCGTCGGAGCCGAAGACGAGGAAACGGTCGAAGGACTTGGCGAACCACCGGTCGTGGGTCACGGCCAGCACCGTCCCCTCGAACGCCTCCAGCCCCTCCTGGAGCGCCTCGGCCGACTCCAGGTCGAGGTTGTCCGTCGGCTCGTCCAGGAGGAGAGCCGTCGCCCCGGCCAGTTCGAGGAGCAGGATCTGGAAGCGCGCCTGCTGCCCGCCCGAGAGCCGCTCGAACTTCTGCTCGGCCTGCGCGGTGAGCTCGTAGCGCCGCAGCAGGCTCATGGCCGCGCCGCGGTCCTTGGCGTGGTCCCGCCACAGGATGTCGAGCAGGGGCCGGCCCTGCAGCTCGGGGTGCGCGTGGGTCTGGGCGAAGTGCCCGGGCTCGACGCGGGCGCCGAGCTTCCAGGCCCCGGTGTGCGCCACGGACGCATCACCGGCGAGCAGCCGCAGGAAGTGCGACTTGCCCGAGCCGTTGGACCCGAGGACGGCGACGCGCTCCCCGTAGAAGACCTCCAGATCGAAGGGCTTCATGAGGCCGGTCAGCTCCAGGCCCTGGCAGGTGACGGCGCGCACGCCGGTGCGCCCGCCCTTGAGCCGCATGGTGATGTCCTGGTCGCGCGGCGGCTCGGGCGGCGGCCCGGCCTCCTCGAACTTGCGCAGCCGCGTCTGGGCGGCCGCGTACCGGGACGCCATCTCGTGGGAGACGGCGGCGGCCTGCCGCAGGTTGATCACGAGCTTCTTGAGCTGGGCGTGCTTCTCGTCCCAGCGGCGGCGCAGTTCCTCGAAGCGGGCGAAGCGCTCGCGCCGGGCCTCGTGGTACGTGGCGAAGCCGCCGCCGTGCACCCAGGCGTCGGCCCCGCCGGGCCCGGGCTCGACGCTGACGATCTTCTCGGCGGAGCGGGCGAGCAGCTCGCGGTCGTGGGAGACGAACAGGACCGTCTTGCGGGTCTCGCGCAGCTTCTCCTCGAGCCAGCGCTTGCCGGGCACGTCCAGGTAGTTGTCCGGCTCGTCGAGGAGCAGGACCTCGTCGGTGCCGCGCAGCAGCGCTTCGAGGACGAGCCGCTTCTGCTCGCCGCCGGACAGGGTGCGGACCTCGCGGAACTGGGCCTTGTCGTAGGGCATGCCGAGCGCGGCGGTGGTGCACATGTCCCAGAGCGTCTCGGCCTCGTAGCCGTGGGCCTCGGCCCAGTCGGAGAGGGCCTGCGCGTACGCCATCTGCGCGGCCTCGTCGTCGACGGTCATGATCGCGTGCTCGGCCTTGTCGACGGCGCGGGCGGCCTCGCGGATGCGCGGTCCGGAGACGGAGACGAGCAGGTCGCGCACGGTCGTCTCGTCGCGCACCGAGCCGACGAACTGGGGCATCACGCCGAGCCCGCCGCTGATGGTGACGCCGCCGCCGTGCGGCTGCAGCTCGCCGGAGATCAGCTTGAGCAGTGTCGTCTTGCCCGCCCCGTTCGGCCCGACCAGGGCGACGACGGCGCCCTCTCCGACGCGGAACGACACATCACCGAGCAGCGCCCTCCCGTCCGGCAGGTAGTACTCGAGATGCGCGGCTTCCAGATGTCCCATGGTTCCGCATTCTGTGCGGCCGGGCGTGTCGCGGGCAAATGGCTTTCGGTCCTGGCCCGCGCCGTCCCGGTGGTCCCGGGATTCCGGGTGACGTGCTCGCGGGCTGCGCGGGTAGAGGTCCCGCATGCGATCCCTGCGTGCATTCATGTCCACGGGCACGGGCGGACCCGGCACCGGCCGGTCTCCGCGCGGCCGCCTCGCCGCCCTCGACCTGCGTCTCTTCGAGTTCGCCGCCGGAGCCCACTGGCCCGGCGCGGAGCGGATCCTGCCGCGGCTGAGCCGGGGCCCGCACCCCCGCGCGCGGTGGTGCGCGGGGGGGGGGGCCCGCGCGGCGGCCCGGGCGCCCCGGGCC